>ONVG01000196.1 GCA_900321195.1 uncultured Eubacteriales bacterium | reverse complement strand
GAACTGCATTTTGCTCCGATTCTGCTATTGCAGAAGGCTTTTTATGACCTGTCCATATTCCTGCTGTTGCATAAGGCGATGCGCCTATGAACCAGTTATCAAATGAAGCGTCAGTCGTACCTGTCTTTCCGATTATATCCCAACCGTCTATCTTTGCTCTGTAACCGAGTGCTTCATCACCGGAATTTACTACGTCAGAAAGCATTCTGTTCATTATGGTTGATGTTTCGGTTGAGATTATCTGATCAGGCTTTCCTCTGTCACGATTATCAAGGATAACATTTCCGTCTGTATCGGTTACATAATAGTAGGTGTAAGGCTCGTAATAATATCCGCCGTTTGTAAAGATATTATATGCTGCCGTCATTTCTTCTACTGTTGCACCGCCAGTAAATCCGCCGAGTGCAAGACCAGCGATATTATCTTTATCCTTTTCATCAAGATGCTTGAAGTTAAGAGACTGTGTAAGGAAATTATAGCTGTTTTCCTTGCCTACCATATTCAATACGCTGAGCGTTGCTGCGTTTGAGGATATAGTGAGCGCTCTTGTAGCTGTTATTTTTCCGTAATAAGTCTGATACCAGTTTTTAGGTCCTGATTCATCACCGTAGAAATACGGTACAGGACTATCATCAACAAGTGCCGAGAAACTGATCTTCTTTGAATTCAGTGCCGGCGCAAATGATGCAAGAGGCTTTATAGTTGAGCCGGGCTGTAAAGAAGAGCGTGAAGCATTATCCCAGAGAAGGCGACCGTCCTTTTCCTGTCTGCCGCCTACTGTAGCGAGCACTCTTCCCTCAAAGTCCATCATCATATAGCCTACATCAAGCTTAGGGTCATCAGGAGTTTTCCACTCTCTTACTTTTTTCTCGGCTATCTCCTGAGCCTTCTTATCCATTGCGCTGTAGATGAAAAGACCCTCGTTATATATCATATCTTCGGCTTTATCAAGGCTTATTTTGAGCTGTTTTGAAAGGTCACGGCTAACGTCGCGGAACACTCTGTCGTCATACCAGTTCCAGTCGCTCGTATCGTCGTCTTCCTCAACAACGTATCCGACAAACTTCATGTTTTCGGAATCCTTCATTGCCTGATCGTACTCTTCCTTTGTTATCATTTTCTGACCGTACATCTCTTTTATTACGATCTCACGTCTTTCCTTATTGTACTCCGGATAGCTGAGCGGATCATAAAGATAAGGGTTCTGAGTGATACCTGCAATTGCGGCGCATTCCGCTATAGTACATTCCTGTATATCCTTGTTGAAATAAAGTCTTGCGGCAGACTGTACTCCACGGCATCCGCTGCCGTAATTGACGATATTCAGGTATGCTTCGATTATGTCATCCTTTGAATATTCTTTTTCGAGCTTCAATGCTCGGAATATCTCTCTGAGTTTTCTGGTGATACTTACTTCATTGTCTTCTGTGATATTCTTTATAAGCTGCTGAGTTATGGTGGAGCCGCCGTACTCTCTTCCTCCTGTTGCAAGAGCTATGATAGCACCGCCTGTTCGCTTCATATCTACTCCCTCATGCTCATAAAAGCGCTTATCCTCTATAGCTATCTGAGCATCTATCATTTGCTTTGGGATATCCTTATAGCTTACCCATACACGATTCTCTGTTGAGTACAGCTCACGATAATCCTCCCATTCGTCATTCTCATTCAGTACACGAATATAGCTTGTCTGGCTGAGCTTCATCTTGTTAAGATTGATATTGAGCGGTTCGTTTGAAATATCCACAACATAAAATACCAATGACAATAGCAATACTATTCCGGTTATTATCGTAACAAGAAAAACCGTCATAAACAGCTTTCCGATTATAGAAAAGAATTCCTTTATGACTGTGCCTGCCGATACTGCCGCCGAAGGCGTAGCCTCATCATTATAATTACTTATATCCGTATTTCTCATAATTTGACCAACCTCCTTCTTTTTGATAAATGGTATCACCTTTTTTTCTTAATAAAACTAAACTGCCATATATTAAGTTTTATAAGTAACCTATGCTATTATACCATAAATTCAAAAAAATGGAATAATTTTTTTTTGAATTTGAAAACTTACATGTTAATTCTATATTTTGCCAAAAAATACTCAATATTTTGTGCATAATTACGTAAAATCAACCAAAAATATAAACGAGGTGAAGTAAAATGAAAAAGCTGCTTATGATAACAGGAACATTGCTTTTGCTATGTATCATTATCACATCACAGACAAACAACACGGCAATAAGCGCAGATCCGCTTATTACAGAAGATATTTCTCAGGAAGCTTCTTTTGACACGTCACATAAGGAGATGGGCGAAAACAGCAGTGAAGATTTTTATGTATTAAAGGAATACAACAATTATGTTGCAGTTTTTCACAACAATGACGAGCGTCCTTTATATGTAAGCAATACTCTCGTAAAAGTTCTTCCGCAGGCTGACAGAGAACTGCTGAAACACGGAATATACGCCGATAACAAAAAAGCTTTGGCAAGACTTATCGAAGACTATTGCAGTTGATTTTTCATTTACAGCATTATAGCATTAAAGTAACGAATCAAGAAATTATTATTCACTTAACGGGCATTTATTGTTGGATTTTTATTAAAATTTTATTGTTATTAATGCACAAAAATAACCTATGTAAATCAAAGCTTTATTGTCAGTAACATAGATAATATTAAATAAATTACTGACATTTCAAAAAAATAGTGACAAAATGCAAAAAATCATGTATAATTGATTTAAGGTTATTTTATTCAAATTAATTTACAGGGGGTAATTGAAATGTACAGTATGATTTCCTATTGGCTAAAATTTTACAGACAC
>ONVG01000192.1 GCA_900321195.1 uncultured Eubacteriales bacterium | reverse complement strand
CCGTCACGGGAACACGGTCTGTATTTCCTCTCAGGTCGGATGCAGACAGGGCTGCGCGTTCTGCGCCAGCACGATCGGCGGCCTGATCCGCGGGCTTGAGAGCTCTGAAATGCTGGAAGAGGTCCTCAGCTCTGAGCGGGAATCCGGTCTCAAGATCTCCAACATCGTATTGATGGGCATCGGCGAACCGCTTGATAATTTCGATAACGTAGTGAGATTTTTAAAGCTTGTCAGCAGTGAAAACGGTATGAATATAGGCATGCGCCACATATCTCTTTCAACATGCGGCATAGTGCCGAGAATATATGAGCTTGCCGACATGCAGATGCAGCTCACGTTATCGGTGTCTCTCCATGCGCCTAACGACCAGATAAGGAGCCGTACAATGCCGATAAACAGAAAATACGGCATAGACGAGCTTCTTAAAGCATGTCGGTATTACATAAGCAAAACAGGCAGGCGTATTTCCTTTGAATATGCTATGATAGACGGAGTGAATGACAGCGCAGGCTGTGCAAATGAGCTTGCGTCAAGACTTAAAGGAATGCTGGCTCATGTAAATCTCATACCTGTCAATGAGGTGGGCGGCACAGGCTATCAGAAAAGCAGGAAGGAAAGAATACAGAGCTTTATCTCAATACTTGAAAGAGCGGGACTGACCGCTACAGTGAGAAGAACTTTGGGAAGTGATATCAACGCATCATGCGGACAGCTCAGAAGAGCGGCTGCTGATACGAAGAAAAAGGAGGCTCGAAAAGAATGAGGGTATATTCCGGAAGCGATATAGGTCTTATGCGTAATTCAAATCAGGATTACTGCAAGACGGGCATCTTTTCAGATGATGCTGCATGGGCAGTCGTTTGTGACGGAATGGGCGGAGCAAACGGAGGCTGTACTGCAAGCAGTCTTGCCGCTGAGACGATATCGGGAATACTGACGGAGAAATACAGATCCGATATGACTTCCATACAGATCAGAGAGCTTATGGAGAATGCTGTTAGAGAGGGAAACAAACGTGTGTATGAGGCGTCATGCGATGACCCGTCACTGCATGGCATGGGAACGACTGTAGTATGCGCTGTAGCACTGGAAAACAAGCTTCACATAGTACACGCGGGCGACAGCAGAGCCTATCTGTTTGAAAACGGCAATCTCAGACGCATAACTACTGATCATTCCATTGTTCAGGAGCTTGTAAATGCAGGACAGCTCACTGAGGAACAGGCAATGAATCATCCTAACCGAAATATAATCACAAGAGCGCTTGGCATACGTCCGAGCCTTGCAACGGATTATAATACGGAGGATTTCTGGCCGGGAGAACAGCTCATAATCTGTACAGACGGTTTGTCGGGATATTTTTCCGATGAGTCGCTTTGTAAGCTTGTAAGGAGCAGCGGAGGAAATGAGCTTGTTAATAAATTGATAGAAGCAGCTAAGGCACACGGCGGCAGTGATAATATAACAGTCGCAGTCATAGCATGCTGAATTATCCTGAAAGGAGTTTTTATATGGATAAATACACCGGAAAAAGACTTGACGGCAGATATGAGATACAGGAGCTTATCGGAGTAGGCGGTATGGCAATGGTCTATAAGGCTTACGATAACATCGATGATAAGACTGTTGCCATCAAGATACTTAAAGATGAATTTCTTGGCAATGATGAATTCATAAGACGCTTTAAAAATGAATCAAAGGCTATAGCAGTGCTTTCTCATCCGAATATCGTCAAGGTATATGACGTTAGCTTCGGAGACAGGATACAGTATATCGTAATGGAATACATTGACGGTATCACACTCAAGGAGTATATCGGTCAGCAGAAGGCTATACCGTGGAAAGAGGCTGTACACTTCACAGTGCAGATACTTCAGGCTCTCCAGCATGCACACGGAAAGGGCATAGTCCACCGTGATGTAAAGCCGCAGAACATAATGCTTCTCCAGGACGGTACGATAAAGGTAACTGATTTCGGCATCGCGCGTTTCTCCAATAAGGATACACGCACAATGACGGATAAGGCTATCGGTTCTGTACATTATATCGCTCCCGAGCAGGCAAGAGGAGGAGTTACCGACGGAAGAGCCGATATATATTCTGTCGGCGTAATGCTCTATGAAATGCTCACAGGCAAGCTCCCGTTTGAAGCCGACAATGCTGTATCGGTAGCAATAATGCAGCTCCAGAATGAGCCTAAGCCGCTCCGTGAGATAAACAAGGATATACCCGAAGGCCTTGAAGAGATAACTCTCAGAGCTATGAGAAAAGAATCAAAGGAGCGCTATGCATCGGCAGCAGAAATGCTTGAGGCTATCGAGATATTCAGGAATGATCCGGCTGTAAGGTTTAATTACAATTACTTTGTGGATAAAGCGCCGACAAAATATGTAGAGGCGATAAATACTGTTCAGACTGCTGCGCCTGAGCCTGTATATGATGATGACTACAATGTCAGCGATTATGAGGGTGTTGCGTCACGTTCAAAAACAGTAGTAAAATGGATAACTATACTTGTTGCACTTCTTGTTATAACGGCTATAATAGTTTTCGGCGTACTTCTTTTCAAGAATGCACAAAAGAGAAATGAGGTGGCAGATGTTTCCGTACCGAACTTTGTCGGCATGACGATAGATGAGGTAAGAGGAAACAAGAGCTACAAGTTCCAGTTTGAGATAGTGCCCGACTTTGACGGCAGCAAGCCTGAAAATACCGTGCTTTCACAGACGCCTGAGGCTGATTCAAAGAAGATAAAGGAAAATGCGGTGATCAAGCTTGTAATAAACAGTGAGGAAACAAAGACAGATGTGCCGAAGGTCAAGAATTATATTGAGCAGGAGGCAATCGACAAGATAAAGGCAAAGAACCTTGTTTGTGACGTGCAGGATGTACAGAGAGTTTACAGCACAGAGGTAGCAAAGGGCTATGTTATCGAATGCTCACCGCAGGAGGGTACAGAGCAGGAGATAAGGACACACATAACGCTTATCGTAAGCGCAGGT
>ONVG01000194.1 GCA_900321195.1 uncultured Eubacteriales bacterium | reverse complement strand
GCCTTGATTTCGATTTTCTCAAGCGTCTGAGAAAATTTACAACCGAGCTTCGTGAGGACTTCTTCCTTATCGGTGAGCTTCTTCACGGTGATTATTCACGCTGGGTAAATGATGAGATGCTCCATTCGGCAACAAACTATGAATGCTATAAGGGACTGTTTTCAAGCTTCAATTCTATGAACATGTTTGAGATATGCCATTCGCTCAAAAACCGCTTCGGCCCTGAGCAGTGGTGTCAGTACAGAGGTATGCATCTCCTCTGCTTTGCGGATAACCATGATGTTACACGTATAGCAAGCATACTTTCAAATCCTGCTCATCTTCCGCTTGTTTATACTATGCTTTTCGGTATGCCGGGTATCCCCTGCGTCTACTACGGCAGCGAATGGGGCGTCAAAGCAGAAAAAAGTCAGGGCGACCCTGCTCTCAGACCTGAATTCAAGGCTCCCGAAAGCAACGAGCTTACCGAACACATAAAGCGTCTTGCAAAGGCTCACAAGGAATGCAAGGCTCTGTGCTACGGCGACCTTAAAATACCTGTTCTCACAAACAAACAGTGCGTCATTCAGCGTGATTTTGAGGGCGAGCGTGTATTCATTGCCATAAATGCCGACGACCAGCCGTACACAGCTCACTTTGATGCTGGCTATGGTCTTGCAGACGACCTTGTAACAGGAAAAGTCCACGATTTCGGCGGCGGCAGTCTTATAGAACCGCTCAGCAGCCATATCTGGAAATGTAAATAATATTTAATGCAAAACTAAAGGCGTATCAGTTCTTTGAGAGCTGATGCGCCTTTTTCGTTTATCGATTATTTTTTATATATTGACGGTTTGTCATCGTTATCTCCAAAATATACCACTACAGCCCTTGAACCCTGACTTACCCTGTACTTAGTTCTGCTGTCTACGACAAATACCCGTCCTTTATCCGATACACAGTTATAATAATAATGATGATAGACTATCTTTCCTGAACGATAATGCGTTGTGTCTATATTGCGTATCATAACATCCTCAACTCTTATATTTCCGTAACGGAGTCTTTCTGTGATGTCCCTGCAAAGCAAAATGTTCACCAGCAGCACCAAAAATGATACTGCAAAAAAGACACCCGAAAGTGTCATCACTAATTTAACCAGCCTCTCCAATGAGCTGTTCATTTCCTTATTCAAGGTTATAAGCACTATCAAAAGACCTGCTGCAATAATGCCGAACATTGCAACTAAAAATTTATATTTAAGCAGATTTTTGTTTTCTTCCTTTATAAATTTTTTTCTTTCTTCGCCTGTGATCGCTCTGCCTGTTATCCGCGTATCGTTTTCGGAATACTTCATTGTATTTTCATACTGCATTCCGTAATTCTGCTGCTGATAGCCGCTGTTCAGATCATTTCCGTAACTGTCGTTATAGCCGTTGTTATAGCTGTTATTATAGCCGTTATTATAGCTGTTATTATAGCCGTTATCATAATTTACTTTCTGAGGTATGTCCATAACCGCTATACATGTATATTGACTTGCCGCATTCTCGCCTATAAGATCGACAACATATATACTGTCTCCGATATTGCACAGAGAGTAAACATCCTTTCTTGTGCGTACCTTCATGTTTCTTCCGTTCAGTCTTACTCCGACAAAAATATTAGCGTTTCCCGAATTGGTGTTTCCGGCTGTCCTGCTGTATTTCGATACGAGCGTAGCCGGATGATAAGCCGCATTATTCGACTCTTGTATGCGCTTTTTTATATTGCTTTTCTTTACCAGATATACTATGCCAATAATAAAAAATATGACTGTTATCAGAAGTACTAAAGCCGAAACGGGAATAAACATCGGAGGATATTGTCCGTATATAAAAACAGGCACGGCTATCATAAGCTCCAATAATAAAAATATAAACGGAAATGTAAAATAGTCTGGAGCATAATCATATCTGTGAGCCGCTATCAGCGTATTATAAAAATCATTGTCTATTCTTTTCCACATATTTTTATCCTCCCACTAATCACTGATATTTTCCCCATATTGCAGTAAGGGCACTGTATATGAAATCGAGTACGTTTTCTGACGAATGCTTTGCACCGTATTTGAGCTTATATGTGATGTTGCCCTCGGACATGTCGTTTTCGGTGAATTGGAATGTGTAGGTATAGTAATATCTGAGACAGTCTATGACATGTTCCATCTGGTCTTTTGTATTGTCGTCATCACCCTCGCATGCATATACAAAAAAGTCATATCTGTCTAATTCGTTATCTGAAAGGGTCTCTATAAGATCCTCGCCAAAATATGTCTGGTCGTCACGATCATCAAAAAAACAGCCTGCCGACATGGGTATGAAATATGAGAAATAGTCAACATCCTCTCCTAAAACATGCCACGCTACAGCGCCGCCGAGAGAAAAGCCTGCAAATGCTCTGTGATTTCTCGAATCCATTATGCCATCATGTGTCGTATCCTCCGCATAGGTCGAATATGTACTCTCTACCGCAGGTATAACAGCCTCCCTGAGCTCAGAATTGAATTCATCAAGCAGTACATCTGTATCTATATCACCGAATTTTACATCATGTGAGGGATAGAACGAAAGGTTGACGAATATACACGGCTCTATATCGCCGTTAAGTATCATATTGTCAAGCATGTTTTTTATCCTGCGGCTGCTTCCCGGCTCTCCGAAATATGCCGTTTCATACGTACTCACACCGCCGACTATGTACACGATATTATATCTATTTTCTTCATCATATCCCGGCGGCAGATATACCACCGCATCCTTTGTATTATCATTGTATGTATATGATATCGACTCCGTAGGCAGAGAGTCCTCTACAGGCTCAAAATATTCCTCGTCCGCACTCAGCATATACTCTGAAAATGTAGGGTCCTGAAAATGTAGGGTCTGTATATTCAGGCTAGTAATTTTCTTCATCATCGTTTTCTTCATCGTCACTGTTTTCTTCATCATCACTGTTTTCTTCATCATCACTGTTTTCTTCATAACTGGTTTCTTCGTCGCTGGTTTCTTCGTCACTGGTTTCTTCGTCACTGTTTTCTTCGTCACTGTTTTCTTCGTCATCGCTGTTTTCTTCTTCGCTGTTGCTTTGTTCCGATACTTCATCATTACTGATTTCATCTTTACTTTCAGCGGGTTCTTCAACAGATGAGTCGGTGACGTTTTCTTCTTTTGCAGGAGCGTCAATGCTTACTTCATTTGACAGTTCGGAAACGCTCTGGCTTTCATCAGAAAGTTTTGATACGGGAGTATAAATTCCTCTGCACGAACAGCCGGAGCCGCATAATACAAGCAGACTGAATAATAAAGAGCAGAAAACGGAGCGTTTAGGATATAATTTATTTAAGGAATTTTTCATATCAAATCGAGACTGCCTTTCTTGTTTTACGGCTATAAGCCAAAAAACACATCAATAAATACACAAATATTTTATCACACTTCATAACATTTTTCAATAACCAAAACCTCCGCCGCACGGAAATCAACTTTCTTTAAAAGAAAATTAAAAGTGTGCCGTTCTGAACACAGATGATCAACTTTAGTCACATAATTTGCATTATTGAAATGATTA
>ONVG01000193.1 GCA_900321195.1 uncultured Eubacteriales bacterium | reverse complement strand
TTTTTAACAAAAATTTTCTTTTTAAACATAAATAACTTTCCTTGATTAAGTTAAATAATACGAGAAAAAATAATAATGCCTGATATATTTTTCAGGCGGCATCCTAAAAAGCGGAGGTGACGGCATGAGAAAAACTATCAGGGTGTTCACGTTATTCATGTCTATGCTTTTAATGCTGCTTTTCATGGTATACGGCGCATCGGGATATATCACACCGTCAGAAATAAAAACCAACATCCCCGAAAGCAGCTTTCTGAACAGCAGCTTTCCTTTCTCCCTCAGATATGACGAGCCGCAGACTGTTGCGGCGCAGGCTGACATACAGAGAAATGTCGGCGCAAAGCTGATGATATTCAACGCTTTTCCGATAAAGAACGTCAATGTTTCAATAGAACAGCGAAGATATGTCATTCCCGGCGGAGAAGTTTTCGGGATAAGACTATATACCAACGGTCTTGTCGTATCTGAGACATCGGAGGTGGAACAAACAGGAAAAGCTCCTGCACAGCTTTCAGGTATCGAAAAGGGAGATATAATACTTTCTGTTAACGGAAATGATCTTACCTCATCTGAGCAGCTCCTGAAAGAAATAGAAAACAGCGGCGGCTCTCCTATAAAGATAAGATATATGAAGGGTGACAAAGTTTCAAATACCGATATGACGCCCGTATATGACCCGTTATCACAGAAATACAGGGCAGGTCTTTATGTCCGTGACAGCTGTGCAGGTATCGGCACAATGACATATATCGACCCGAAAAACAGCAGCTTTGCCGGTCTTGGCCACGGTATATGCGACAATGAAAGCGGCTGTCTTATGCCGCTGCTCAGCGGAGATATCGTTGATGCGGAAGTCAGCTCTGTACGGAAAGGGATATGCGGTTCTCCAGGCTCGGTCTGCGGCCACTTCAAAGGCAATGAAAGCAGAGGCACTCTTGCCCTAAACAGTGAACACGGAGTTTACGGCAAAATGAAAACTGTCGATAAAAGCAAAAACACTGTCCCTGTTGCTTTCAAGCAGGAAATAGTGAGAGGAAAGGCTCATATCATATCGACTGTTGACGGAAATACGCCGGAATATTACGATGCAGAGATAGAGGATATAAGCTACAACAACCTTAACAAGACAAAAAATATGGTAATTAAAATAACGGATGAAAGGCTCCTGAAAAAGACCGGCGGCATCATTCAGGGCATGAGCGGAAGTCCGATAATACAAAACGGAAGGCTCGCAGGCGCGGTAACACATGTTTTTATAAACGATCCTTCACGCGGTTATGCAGTTTTCGCAGAAAATATGCTTGAAATGAGTGAAAAAATTAGCCAAACTATTCACGACAGTGCAGCGTGAATTTGTAGGCTCCTCCCATTTTTTGTAAAATATTAAATTAACCATTGCTATATTTGGTAATTTATGGTAATATACAAACATCACAAAAAACTTATGGGGGAATAAAAATGAAAAAAACATTTAAGGTACTCATTTCCGAAGACACTGCCGAATTTGCAGGCTGCGCGTCAGATATGTTTGAAGCGAGAGGCTTCTCAGCGCAATTCTGCGAAAAAGACGGCGGCAAGGTCATCGAGAACATCAGAAGGTTCCGTCCCGATGTAGTTCTTATGGATATGTTCATGAGCAGCACCGACGCTGTAGGCGTTATGCACTCAATCAAAAAGAGATCTGACATAAGCCAGCCTATATTTGTCATAATATCGAGCTTCGACAGCTCAATGCTTGAAAAAGAAGCTCTCAGCGCAGGCGCTGCATATTACGTTATAAAGCCATACCGACCCGAAGACCTTCTGGACAGGATATCCGAGCTTATAACCTGCTGCAGCGAAACAACTCCCGGAAAGATATACAGTATCGACCATGACCTTGAAGTAACCATAACCGATATACTTCATCAGATAGGCGTTCCTGCTCATATAAAGGGATATCACTATCTCAGGGATTCCATAATCATGTCGGTAAAGCGTCCGGAAATAATAAACGCTGTAACAAAGGAGCTTTATCCGTCAGTTGCCAAGAAGTATGAAACAACACCTTCAAGAGTAGAACGCGCTATACGTCATGCGATAGAGGTTGCATGGGACAGAGGCGATGTTGACGTACTCAATTCGTATTTCGGCTATACTATCCACAACAGCAGAGGAAAGCCGACAAACAGCGAATTTGTTGCCATGATATCAGACCGTCTGCGTCTGCGCAGCAAGCGTTCAGCATGATAAAAACAGCTTATTATCACCCTCAGATATAATGACCCCTTTTAAAAACGGGACTGCCGCTCTTTTCTTCGCGGCAGTCCCGTTGATTTTTTATTCATCTCTGAGAATCGAATATATATTCTGGTCGTACAGCTTCATATCCCTGCGTATCGACTTCCTGATATGTCCCTCAAAACAGAAGTCTGCCGCTTCAAGCAGCCTTGATGAAACATCATCATCCGCATAGGGTCTTGCAAATATCCTTACTACACTATAGAGTTCAAATATATCCGCGCATGCTTTCTTTATAGCGCTCTTTCCGATATCCGTATCCTGATACGGCTCGGATAGCCAAAAAGTCAGTTCTGCGCTTTTTGAATACTGTCCGCGTCCGAGAAACACATCTATTCCTCCGACTGCCTTTCCGTCAGCGATTATTGCTCTGCAATACTGCTGTTCCTCATTATTGAACATTCTCTGCTCGATATAATAACGAGCATGTTTTTTCTCAAAAGGATAGGGAACGCTTTCGGGCAGCTTATCAATAAGCTTTTTGCTGACGAATGCGCTGACTATATCCTCCGAAAATCCCATAGTCCATTTTTCCAAAGTTACATCCACCTATAACACCTCCTGTTTTTCTCAGATAATTATAACACATGTGAAGTACTCACCGCCTATAGAGGTGTGAGCTTCCTTTAATCCGCCCAACCTTGCAAAGGATTGCATTTTACGGGCATCAGTTTCCGAGGCTATGGGTTTTTTATGAGGCAAACCCTTCCCGTACT
>ONVG01000190.1 GCA_900321195.1 uncultured Eubacteriales bacterium | reverse complement strand
TCGGGACCTTTTTCATACCGTTATGTCCGGTAAACGATATGCACGACTCATAGAGAAGTATCATACCCGTAAGTATGGCAAATATCGAGTCTACCATCTTTGAATTGTCAAGCTCAAGCAGTGTTAAAACACCCGTCCCGATTATAAGCACCGAAGCTATAAAGCCGAACATTCCGCAAATGAAATCCTTCTGCACATTTGACTCGAACTTCTGCTTGTGGTCTGCAATGCTGAGTATCCAGCCTATGAGAAGCAAAAGCAGGAACGATGCGTTGAAAACACAGTTGCAGACATAGGAATCAAAGTAAAATCCGTTTCCGTATACATTGAATATCGTATCGCATATCTTAGCGCCGCCGCCTATAAGCAGCAAAAGAACAGCAGGTATCCAAAGCTTTCTTAATTTCATTATCCGACACTCCTTTCAAACGGTCTTTTAGTCATTATTCTTTCTTTCGGCTATAGGCGTATATTTTGTTGACTTTGCCATAGCCCTGTATGCAGGTCTTATTATCCTTCCGCCGTATGTTACTTCTTCTATCCTGTGAGCGCACCAGCCGGCTATTCTTGAAACAGCAAAGATAGGTGTAAAAAGCTCTCCGGGTATTCCGAGCATATCATAAACAAAGCCCGAATAGAAGTCAACATTAGCGCAGATGACCTTTGAGCTGCCCTTTACCTCAGCCATGACACGCGGAGTAAGGCTTTCGACCGTTTTATAAAGCTCAAATTCCTCTGTCATATTCTTTTCTTTTGCAAGCTGTTCGGCGGCCTGTCTGAGTATTACAGCACGCGGGTCTGAAAGTGTATATATCGCATGACCGAAGCCGTATATAAGTCCGGAACCGTCGCCCTTTTCCTTTTTGATTATAGATGCAAGGTGCTGATATACAGCATCCCTGTCGCTCCAGTCCGAAACACACTCTTTAAGCTCCTGCATCATTTTTCTTACTCTCAGGTTAGCGCCGCCGTGACGGGGACCCTTGAGTGAACCTATTGCTGCGGATATAGTAGAATATGTATCCGTACCCGATGATGAAAGCACTCTTGCGGAAAACGTCGAGTTATTTCCGCCGCCATGCTCGGCATGGAGTATCATGCAAAGGTCAAGCAGCTTTGCCTCTGAATCGGTAAACTTCATGTCAGGTCTCATTGCGCGAAGTATGGACTGACTTGTTGAAAGCGTAAGGTCTACAGGGTGGAAGAACATGCTTTCCTTATCGAAAGCTCTCTTCTTTACCTGATATGCATATGTCATTATAGTAGGGAGCGACGCTATGAGCTGTATCGACTGGCGCATTATATTTTCAAGAGAAGTATTGTCGGGGTCGGGGTCAAAGGAATACAAAACAAGCACTGAGCGCGCAAGCTTATTCATTATATCCTTTGAGGGCGACTTCATTATCATATCCTCAACAAAATTATCCGGCAGTTCACGCATCATGCCGAGAGTATCCTTAAAGCGTGAGAGCTGTGCTTCGGTAGGAAGTGAACCGAAAAGCAGTAGCCATGCAGTTTCCTCAAAACCGAAACGGTCCTCTTTTATACATGCCGAAACTATATCATTAACATTTATACCTCTGTATGTAAGCTTACCCTCATCAGGTATGCGAACGCCGTCAGCCATCATAAAGCCGTGTACGTTACAAATATTTGTAAGACCTGCCATAACGCCTGTTCCGTCCGGATTTCTGAGTCCTCTTTTTACTCCGTATGTCTGATAATCACGCTCGTTAAAGCCGTTATGCAGTCTGTATTCATCGCATAGATCACTGAGATGTGACTTAAATATCTCTGTATCTGTATTCATAAGTATTCCCCGTTTCAAAATAGCATTCATACATATAAAAACATACATTATTATTTTAGTCTATTTTATCCTTTATGTCAAGTTTCATATAAAACAATGTTGTGAATTCAAGAATAAGAAAAAACAGCAATACATAACAATTAATAAGTAAAGCTAAACCGTCAAAACTCGATATGATAAAATATAAAAGGGTGAGAATATGAAAAAAATGATAATAACGACTATATCTGCATTTGCGATAATGGCGCTCCTGCCGCTGATATCACTGGGACACACAGCCGATACAATAAAAACAGCCGTTTCTGTGCAGGAAGAAACGGCTGAAAATAATGTTTTTTCTATTCCGGAAGAAAGCATTCCCGAAAGCAGCAATACTGTATATAACGAATTCAAAATACTTGATACGAGCAGCGGCAATATAATTTCGGTAGACGACAGGACATTCTGCTGCGGAGCGCTTGCTTATGAAATGCTGCCAAACAGCGAAAAAGAAGCCTTAAAAGCCCAGTGTGTCGCATGCTATACGCATTTTTGCAGACTTCGTGAGATGAACCGCAAAGACCCTGACAGCGGACTTAACGGCGCAGACTTCAAAGCCGACCTGTCAAGCGGCGAATACTATATGAGTGACGATATAATGAAAAACCGTTGGGGAAAGCTTTACGAGCAAAGCAGGGAAAAGATAGAGCAAGCCGTTGACGAATGCAGCTTCACCGTTCTGACTGACAGTGACGGTCAGCTGATAGACGCAGCCTATCACGCCATGTCATCAGGCGTGACAGAAAGCGCGGAAGACATATTCGGCAAGGCTGACGAGCATCTTCTGCCCGTTTCAAGCCCCTGGGACAAAGCCGCCCCCGACTATCTTTCCGAAAAAAGCTTTACGGTACAGGAATTCTGCGAAAAGCTTCTTGACGGTGATACAAAAAAATACAGTGAAAATATTGCAGGCATCACCAAGCGTACAAATTCAGGCACTGTGCTTGAAGCAGAGATAGGCGGCAAAAAATACACCGGTGCAGAAATAAGATATCTTTTCTCACTCAGGAGCGCCGACTTTGACATAAAATGCACCAAAGACAATGTAACATTCACAACAAGAGGTTACGGTCACGGTGTAGGTCTTAGTCAGACAGGCGCAGAGGGAATGGCAAAAGACGGCTCCGGCTTCCGCGAAATACTCCTCCACTACTACACCTCATGCGAGCTCAGGCAGAATGCCTGAGCTACGCTCTGATCGCAG
>ONVG01000084.1:3937-12616 GCA_900321195.1 uncultured Eubacteriales bacterium | reverse complement strand
CAAGCTGTGTCAGAATACCGCACGGCTTGAAAGTCTCAGTCCGCTGAAAGTGCTTTCAAGAGGATATTCTGCTGCACTTAAAAATGATAAAATAATCGTGTCTAAAAATGATGTTGTATCGGGAGATAAAATAGAGCTTATACTTTCGGACGGCAGGATAGGCTGTACCGTTGATGATATCTTGGAGGAAAAATGATGGAAAATAAACTTAGCTATGAGCAGTCTGTTTCAAGACTGGAGGAAATAGTGAAACTTCTTGAAAACGGCGAGCTTCCGCTTGAGGAGTCGATGAAGCTTTTTGAGGAGGGAACAAGGCTTTCGGCTGAATGCTATGGGATGCTCAGCAAAGCCGAACAGAAAATAACGCAGATATCCGATATTGAAATAAACGAGGAGGAAGAACAATGAATGATACATCCAGAATAGAAAAGGAGCTTGTTTCCTATCTTCCGCAGGAGAACGAATATATAAAAACTCTTGTTGACTCAATGAGATACAGTCTTACGGCAGGAGGAAAAAGAGTGCGTCCTATGCTTGCAATAGAATTTTCAAAGCTTTGCGGAGGAAATGAGGAGGCTGTAATGCCTTTTGCATGTGCGCTTGAAATGATACATACATATTCCCTTATACATGATGATCTTCCATGTATGGACAACGATGATCTCAGAAGAGGAAAGCCGACAAACCATAAGGTATTCGGAGAAGCGGCGGCGCTTTTAGGCGGAAGCGGACTTCTCACTCTTGCATTTGAAACAGTACTCAGTGAAAAGGCAGTAAAGCTCAACGGATATGAAAAATGCGTAAAAGCCGGCAGACTTCTTTCGGAATGTGCAGGAGTAAACGGAATGCTGGGCGGACAGATAATCGACCTTGAAAGTGAAAATAAGCAGGTACCTGTCGAACACCTGAGAGTAATGGATGATAAAAAAACAGGCGCACTTATAAAGGCGGCTTGTATTCTGGGCTGTATCTCAGCAGGCGCAGACGAAGAAAAGATAAAGGCGGCTGAAATATACGCCGAAAACATAGGCATAGCATTTCAGATAGTTGATGATATGCTTGATGTAATATCCGATACACAGACGCTCGGAAAGCCGATAGGAAGCGATAAGGAAAACAATAAATCAACATATGTTTCACTATTGGGAATTGACGAATGCCGCAGGATAAGCGCAGAGCTGACTGACAAGGCTGTTAACAGTCTTTCGGCATTTGACGGCGATACATCAGTACTTTCCGATTTTGCAATATATCTTAGAGACAGAACTAAATAATAAATAATAAAGAAAAATGCAGAAAGTTAAAAGTAAAAAATTGAGAATTAAGTTGGTTTGAAACATGCAATGGTATCAAATTATATAAAGGCTTCGCTCGCTTGTCCTGATGACAGCGGTATTGTCTTTACGATAAAACAAAAAGCTCATGCCGCGTGGATAAAATGTTTGATCTGCAATCAGAGCGGAGCAGAGTGCCTCCGCTCTATGCACGCACATCCGGTGCGGCGGCGCACGGCGCCGGTTTCCTACGTCCGCCGACACGCCCCTTACGGTGCGCTTTACGGCTATTGTATCAAAACTTTCTGATTTATTTTTCTATCAAACTTTGCCGCACCGGCAAGCTGCCGGTGCCGATTACGTTCACGCGCGGTAAAGCGCGCTTACTTTGCATTACTTTCTACTGCTATGCACGCACATCCGGTGCGGCGGCGCACGAGCGCCGGTTTCCTACATCCGCCGACACGCCCCTTACGGTGCGCTTTACGGCTATTGCATTAAAACTTACAAGTTCTTTTTTCTATCAAGCTTTTCCGCACCTAATGTAAAGCAGCTTGCCGCCGGTGGCTTGAAATAAACAGCAAAATATTGTATAATTATGTATAAAGTCTTAGCCGGTAAAGCTTTTAGCTTTTGGCTGAAATAAGATGAGGAATTTACAATGGCGAATGACGGTATTCTTGATAATATAAAATCGCCTTCCGAGCTGAAGGATATGACGGATAAACAGTTGAATAAGCTTTCTGACGAGCTTAGAACGGTAATAGTCAACACTGTTTCCGCTAACGGCGGACACCTTGCATCAAATCTTGGAGTTGTCGAGCTTACTGTTGCGATACACAGCGTTTTTGATACTCCGCATGATAAGATAGTATGGGATGTCGGTCATCAGTGCTATGCACATAAGATACTGACAGGCAGACGTGACGAGATATGTACCATACGCACCGAAAACGGTCTTTCGGGATTTCCTAAAAGAACGGAAAGTCCGTATGACTGTTTCAATACCGGACACAGCAGTACATCCGTATCGGCTGCATACGGTATATCATGCGCAGAGAATATGAAAAAGGACGGCGGCTATACGATAGCTGTAATAGGCGACGGCGCGCTGACCGGCGGACTTGCTTATGAAGGTCTCAACAATGCGGGACGTTCAGGCAAAAAGCTTATAGTCATACTCAATGACAATAAGATGTCTATATCAACTAATGTCGGCTCGATGGCTAAGTACCTTTCAAAGATAAGGATAAAGAAATCTTATCTCAATGCAAAGATAAAGGTACACAGACTCGAAAAAATACCGCTTGTCGGAAAGCCGTTCACAAACTTTATAAGGCGTGTAAAGGACTGGTTCAGGGATGAATTTTTCGGACAGAAGAATAATCTTTTCCGCCAGTTGGGATATTATTATTACGGTCCGTATGACGGACATGATATAACTCAGTTAAAAGAGGCGCTTACTGCCGCAAAGAGCAAACATGGTCCTGTACTTATACATGTCTGGACAAAAAAGGGAAAGGGTTATAACTTTGCCGAAAAAGACCCGAAAAGCTTTCACGGAATATCGGCATTCGATATAGAAACAGGTGAGCCGAGATCATCTTCAAAGGGATATTCGGATGTTTTCGGTGAATGTATCTGCAAATTTGCTGAAAATGATAAAAGAATATGCGCTATAACAGCGGCTATGTCTATCGGTACGGGTCTTAGCGGATTTTCAAAAAAATACAAGGACAGATTTTATGATGTCGGCATAGCTGAGGAACATGCGGTAACATTTGCCTGCGGTCTTGCCTCTGACGGAGCATTGCCTGTTTTTGCGGTGTATTCTACGTTTTTGCAGAGAAGCTATGACCAGCTCCTGCATGATGCGGCATTGCAGCAGCTTCATATAGTCGTTGCCGTTGACCGCGCAGGAATAGTCGGTGAGGACGGCGAAACACATCAGGGAATATATGACACGGCATTCATAAACACGATAAACGGAATTACTGTCTATGCGCCGTCAAGCTTTGAAGAGCTTGAATATTTTATGGATAAAGCCGTATATCATACAGACGGCGTTGCAGTCGTAAGATATCCGCGCGGAAGTGAGACGTATATTCCGAAGGATTATAAATTCAACAAAGAGCCGTATACGATATACGGCGATGAAAGCGCCGATATACTTATAATAACCTACGGCAGAGAGTTTTCACAGGCTTGTCTTGCCTGTGAAAAGCTCAAAGATGAGGGAATATCGGTATGTATACTTAAACTCAACACGATAAAGCCGTTTTCCGATAAGGCTGTTCATTATGCGCTGAAATTCGGAAAATGCTGTTTCTTCGAGGAAGCCGTAAAAAGCGGCGGTATAGGAGAGAGCTTCGGTTTTGAGCTTTATCAGTCGGGCTTTAAGGGAGAATATATACTTACAGCGATAAATTCTGCTGTTTATCAGTCAAAGACGGAATCTGCACTTCACAGATTCGGACTTGACAGTGAAATGATAGCGTCAAAGATAAAGAATGATATTTATAACGGAGGGAAAGAAAATGCCGTCAAAGAAAAGACTTGATGTGCTTGTGTATGAAGCAGGCTTTGCGGACAGCAGGGAAAAGGCAAAGGCACTTATAATGTCAGGGATAATATATGTTGACGGTCAGAAGTCGGACAAGCCGGGAACCGCCTACGGTGAAGGTGTAAAGCTTGAAATGCGCGGCGCAAAGCCAAAATATGTGAGCAGGGGCGGATTGAAGCTTGAAAAGGCTGTTTCCGCATTTTCACTCGGCCTTAAAGATAAGATAACTATGGATATAGGCGCATCAACAGGCGGCTTTACTGACTGTATGCTGCAGAACGGCGCTGTAAAGGTCTATTCCGTTGATGTAGGCTATGGTCAGCTTGATTGGAAGCTCAGGAATGATGAACGTGTAGTCAATCTTGAACGCACCAACATAAGATACATAACAAAGGAACAGGTTCCCGATATGCTGGATTTTTTCAGCGTTGACGTGTGCTTTATATCTCTTACGCTCGTACTTCCGGCTGTGCGCCCTTTCCTCAAAGATAACGGTGAGGCAGTATGCCTTATAAAGCCGCAGTTTGAGGCAGGCAGGGAAAATGTCGGCAAAAACGGCGTTGTAAGGGATAAGGCGGTGCATGCACAGGTCATCAAAAAAATATACGATTACTGTCTTGAAAACGGCTTTGATGTTCTTGATGCGGATTTCTCCCCGATAAAAGGTCCGGAGGGAAATATAGAATATCTCATATATATACGCAAGTCGGATGAGCCAAAGGCATATAAGGAAATAGATATAGAGGCTCTTGTAGAGCTTTCGCATAAAACACTTGACAAATGAACGGAGCGCTGTCTATGAAAGGATTTAAAACAGCGGCAGTTATACCGAATCTTACAAAAAAAGGTGCTTATCAGACCTCGCTTGAAGTCATAAACAGGCTTATGAAGCTTGGAATGGATATCGTGATGTCAGAAAAGCTCAGGGACAGATACAAAAGTGACAGGATAAAATTCTGCAAGGACAATGACGAGCTTTTCAATTCGTGCGATATGGTGCTGACTATCGGCGGCGACGGTACGATAATACATGCCGCAAGACATGCTGCGCCGCTTGACAAGCCGCTTTTAGGTATAAATATGGGAAGGCTCGGCTTTGTTGCGGAGCTTGAACCAAATGAGCTTGACATGCTGTCACGTCTTACAGACGGCGATTATAACATAGAAAAAAGAATGATGCTGAAAATAGTGCATAAGAGCGGAGATAAGCTGACAGAATTGCATGCGATGAATGACGCTGTAATATCAAGAGGTTCTCTGTCAAGGCTCATAGATATAGACGTTTCACTTGCAGGTGAAAGAGGATATATCTGCACATACAGGGCTGACGGACTTATATTTTCAACGCCTACGGGGTCAAGCGCATATTCGCTTGCGGCAGGCGGACCTGTTGTTGAGCCTGCAATGAAATGCATACTTATGACTCCCGTATGCTCACATTCTCTGTTTGCAAGACCCGTTGTGTTCAGTCATCATTCGGAGATATCCGTAAGCGCTTCATGCGATGACGGTACACATGTTTATGTAACGGTGGACGGTATAAAGACCGTGACTATAAAAAAAGAGGATACTATTTTCATATCCTGTTCACAGACCGAAACTGAATTTATCAAGCTCAAGGACAAGACATTCTACAGAGTACTGAAGGATAAATTCAACGAGAAAGGAAGGCAGTAATGAAAACAAGGCGACAGGCAAGGATACTTGAGCTTATCAGGGAAAACGAGATAGAAACACAGTCAGACCTTCTCCGTATGCTCAAGGATGACGGCTTTAACGTAACACAGGCAACAGTTTCGAGAGATATAAAGGAAATGCGGCTGATAAAGCTTCTTGATTCCAACGGCTCATATAAATATTCGTCCGAAACAGCCGCAAATGAAGAACATCCGTCCCATTCCTATCTTTTTTCAACTGCTGTTATAAGTGTTGAGCATACGCATTCACTTGTTGTAATAAAAACTCAGACGGGTATGGCGCAGGCTGTATGCGCCGCGCTGGACTCTACGGAGCGCGCAGGAGTTTTAGGCTCTATCGCAGGAGATGATACTATTTTCGTTGCGACAAGGGCTGACGCTGTATCGGCTTCTCTTGTTGCCGATATCAAAAAAATGATGTCAAGAAAAAATAATGATTTTTTACCGTGAGGTATATAAAATGCTGACAAATCTTTATATAGAAAATATAGCTGTAATAGAAAAAACGAGCATAGACTTTTCGGACGGACTCAATGTCCTTACAGGTGAAACGGGAGCAGGAAAGTCAATAATAATCGACTCCATAAACGCTGTTTTAGGAAACAGGACTTCAAGGGAGCTTATAAGGAACGGCTGTGAGAATGCTTTTGTAAGCGCGGTATTTTCCTCGCCTTCAGAGAGGGCGCTTTCCGTCCTTAAAGAGAACGGCTTTGAGGACGAGGACGGAGAGATACTTATACAGCGTGAGATAAGCCTTTCAGGAAAGGGAAAGTGCCGCATAAACGGCAGACCGGCTACAGTGTCGATGCTCAAAGCAATAGGAACAGGACTTATAAACATTCACGGACAGCATGAGAGCTATGAGCTGATGTCGCCCGAACTGCACATAAATTATATCGATAAGTTAGGAGAGCTTGACGACGAACTTGAAGCCTACCGCACAGCGTACAGGAGCTACAAAAAGCTGAGTGCCGAGCTGAGCAAGGCTCAGACAGATGAAGCAGAGAGGGCAAGGAAAACCGACCTTCTCAGCTATCAGGTCAAGGAAATAGAGGATGCCGATATGTATGTCGGTGAGGTAGAGGAGCTTACCGAGCAGAAAAAGCTTATTGAAAACAAGGAAAAAATAGCGGCGGCGCTCAACGAGGCAAAGGAATATCTTAACGGCGGAGATGAAAATGACGGCGCAGTGCAGATGCTTGATGCGGCGTGTGAAGCCATGAGCAGGATATCCGATGTTTTGCCTGATGCAGAACCGCTTACACAGCGCTTGCAAAATGCTGTTTACGAATTAGAGGACTGCTGTAATGAAGTAATAAATATGTGGGATGCCGCCGATGCCGAGGTGGATAATGTTGAAGAGATAGATGACAGGCTCGACCTTATACACACTCTTGGCAGGAAGTACGGCTCAACGATAGAGGAAATGCTTGATTATCTCGAAAAAGCAAAAAAAGAGCTTGAATACCTTGAAAGATACGAGGAGAACAGGGAAGCACTCATACAGGAATGTGAAGAAGCACATAAAAAAGCAGATGAGCTTGCAGCAGCTCTTTCGGAAAAGAGGAGAAAGGTAGCCGTTAAGTTTTCCGAAGCAGTCAAGGCTGAGATGACGTTCCTTGACATGCCGAATGTAGAGCTTGTTGTACGTCAGGATAAATGCGAGCTGAACAATTTCGGCTGTGATGATATAGAGATACTAATATCCGCCAATCCCGGAGAACAGCCTAAGTCTGTTGCAAAGATAGCATCGGGCGGTGAGCTTTCAAGAATGATGCTTGCGATAAAGAATGTCCTTGCAGACAAGGACGATATAGATACGCTCATTTTTGATGAGGTCGATACGGGAATAAGCGGAAGTGCGGCGCAGAAGGTAGGTCTGAAGCTCAAAGAGGTATCCAAGAGCAGACAGGTGCTTTGTGTAACGCATCAGGCGCAGATAGCTGCGCTTGCCGACAGTCACTACAAGATAATGAAGCAGGTGAATGACGGCAAGACATATACAGGTGTTACCGTGCTTGATCACGAAGGCAGACGTGATGAATTAGCGCGTATCATAGGCGGAGTAGAGATGACCAAGGCAACGCTTGACTATGCCGAGGAAATGCTCAGCCAAAATAATTGATAAAAGGAGTTGTTTTTTATGGATTGTATTTTCTGTAAGATAATCAGCGGTGATATCCCTTCAAAAAAGGTGTATGAGGATGAAACAGTCTATGCTTTTTATGACATTAATCCTATGGCGCCCGTTCATGTGCTTATAGTGCCGAAGCAGCACATAAGCTCAATAAATGAAGTGGACGAAACGAACAGCGCAGTCATAGCGCATATCTATGAGGTCGCTGCAAAGCTTGCAAAGGAGCTTGGCGTATCGGAGAGCGGATACCGCGTAGTATCAAACTGCGGTGCAGACGCAGGACAGACAGTTTTCCATCTGCATTTCCACCTTTTGGGAGGACAGAAGCTTAAAGTAGATATGTGTTGATACGGGAGGATAAAAAATGAAGCGACCGCTTGCAGTAACAGGCTTTTCATATTTGGCTGCGCTGGCGGTCGCTTTATATATCGGCAGGGGCTGCTTTGATGCTTTGGGAGTTATTTTCCTTGCGGCTGTTGTCGTTTCGCTGGCAGTAAAGCCGCTCAGGGAAATGACCTTTCCGGTGTTCGTATCGCTGTCGGCGCTTGCGGCAGTTGTTTCACTCGGCATATTCACATATTCAAGGGTATTGCCTGCCGCCGGATTCTGCGGAAAGAACGCTCAGATAAGCGCTAAGCTTACCGACAGACCATACAGCAGCTACGGAAGATATTATTATCCGCTCAGAGCCGATAATATCATATCTGAGGACGGGCGTTCACTTGAAAATGTAAAAATACTTATTTCTTCCAATAAATGCTTTGACATGGATTTATATGATACTATAAACACGGATGTTGAATTCGGCAGGAATGACAATATCAGCTATATTTCCAAAGGCACAATGCTGAGAGGATATATCCCTTTCAAGGCAGAAACGAATATAATACACGAGAGCAGCAAGCCGTTTCAGTATTGGCTCACATCCTTGAAATGTGCTGTTGTTGACGAGATAAAGTATCTTTTTCCCGAAAAGCAGGCTGCTGTGCTTTCAGCGGTAATGACAGG
>ONVG01000084.1:0-3916 GCA_900321195.1 uncultured Eubacteriales bacterium | reverse complement strand
CATATAATCGTTTTATCGGGCACTCATACAACAGTTATGGTGTCATTTGTGTTTGCGCTGCTCATGCTGCTGACAGGGAAAAACAAACGCTTATCAGCTCTGCTTGCGGCGCTGTTCGTGCTTTTGTATATGATGACGGTAGGCTTTACACCGTCCGTTACGAGAGCAGGCATTATGCAGATAATATTTCTTTTGGGAATAGCCGTTTCAAGAAGATATGACCCGATAAATTCACTCGGTCTTGCTGTGCTGATAATAATTCTCATAAATCCCTACGCCGCCGCAGATGTAAGCCTTTTGCTGTCGTTTTCGGCTGTGCTGGGAATACTTCTTTTATACAACAGAATAAAGAATTATCTGTATGACAGGATACAGACAGGCAAAGCGGAACGTGTACTTAATAAAATCCAGGTAAGATTTATGCCGCTGATGAAAGCAGCGGCGGTAGTTTTTTCGTTCTCTGTTTCCGCATATCTTTTTACATTGCCTGTGTGCATAGTTTATTTCAGACAGATAACAGTTTATTCTGTTTTGACAAATATGCTCATATCATCCGCAGTTACAGTTATAATAATATCCATGATGATAATGCTGCTCCTGCATTTCAGTGTGATATTTTCATTTATTGCGCTTCCGTTCATACTTTTCTGCGGACTGCTGACGAACTATATCATTTTAGTGTCGCAGATAGTTTCGTCACTTCCTTTTGCACAGATAAATACTGCAAGAGAATTTGTTCCCGTGTGGCTTGCATTATCGATCATTGCGGCTCTGGCACTTTATTTTTTGAGAAAAAGAAAACTCCGACATGCTGTAAAAATATATGCGCTTTCTGTTTTTGCGGTATTCGTATTTGCCATGATGTTCAATGATATAGCAAATAAGGATATTACAAGGTTTTCTGTGCTTGATACGGGAAACGGCGTTTCCGCTGTGGTTACAAGGGATAATAAAGCGGCTGTTTTTTCGTGCGGAGGAAGCTTCGGAAAAGGCTATATCCTGAGAGAGCATCTGGAAGCGCTTAATATAAATGAGATATCCTATCTTCTCATAACCGACGGTAATGATACAGGCTCACTTTATGCGCCTGATATTATGAGCTTGTATGATACTGCTGTAGTCGAAGTATATGACGAAGAAAAACAGTATGAAAATATGCACTCTCTTATAAAGGAGTGCGGCAGAACTGTTTTCAGAAGGTCTGAAGGCTCAGACAGTATAACGCATCTTGATGATATTGATATAATAAGCGGTGTACATAACAAAAGCGGTTTCGTTTTTGCAGAGCTTGAAGGTCTGAGATTTCTTATATGCAGTGACGGGACTGACTGCTCGGTACTTTCGGATAGGGTAAGGAATTGTGATATACTTATAATAAACGGTGAAGTGACAAATATATCAATGGTGAGATACAAGACTTTGTTTATATCCGACTCGTCAGAAAACAGGGGTAAATATAACGGACTTATGGGTGATAATACACTTGCATCCTTTGACGGCGGAAATATTATTGTAAAGGTACATGATAAACGATATGATATCAGGAGGGAAAACATTTGGCTAAGCTGACTGAACAGGACTTTAAAAAAGAGCTTTCATCAGGAGATCTCAAAAATCTTTATCTGATATACGGAGAGGAAAAATATCTTGTAAAGAAATACACGGAGCAGCTTTATACAAAGGCGGCAGGAAAAGAGCCCTCGGACTTTGATTTTGTAAAGCTTGGTTCATCATCACCTATCGAGGATATAATTTCCGCATCGGAACAGCTTCCTGTTTTTTCCGGATATAAATGCGTAGTTGTTACGGACTATAATGCGGAGTCGCTTAATGACAGTGATATCAAGCTTATAGAAAAATTCTTTTCAGATATATCGCCGAGTACAGTGCTTATTTTCACAATGCCTACAAAGGAACTCGGTGACAGCAAAAAAACGGCTGACAAGAAAAGCGGAAAATTCAAAAAATTTGTATCGCTGACCGAAAAATACGGAAATGTATTAGAACTGCAGAAAAGAGGAGATATCGCTCTTGAAAAGCAGCTTGTTTCATGGGCTGAAAAGGGCGGATGCAGACTTGACAGGATAAATGCTTCAAAGATAATAGCTTCATGCGGTACGGATATGACACTTCTTAGAAATGAAACAGATAAGCTCATAGCTTACGCGGACGGCGGCGAAATAGACGAAAAAATGATAAAGATGCTTGTTGTAAAAAATACGGAGGTACGTATATTTGCGTTGTCGGAATGCATATCAAAGGGCGATTACAACGGCGCATACAAACAGCTTTTCATACTTTTTGAACAGAATGAAAAACCGGAGGTAATACTGTCCGTTTTAAGCTCGGTATATATAGACATGTACCGTATGAGAGTGGCATCCGAAAGCGGAAAGACCATATCGGATGTGTCATCCGATTTCAAATACGGAAAGCGTGAGTTCATACTGAAAAATGCTCAGAACAATTCACGCAGATATTCCACAAAAACGCTCAGAAGATTTCTTGATATAATACTTGATACAGATATGAAAATAAAGAGTACGCCTTCCGATAACAGGATACTTATAGAAACTCTCATATCAAGACTTCTTATAGCAGTAATGGAGGGAGAGAATTGATAAAAATAAAGGAAGCAGTTATTGTTGAGGGAAAGTATGATAAGATAAGACTTTCAAATTTCATTGACGGGCTTATAATAACTACTGACGGCTTCGGTATATTCAAGGATAAGGAAAAACAGCGGCTCATAAAGCACCTTGCCGATACAAGAGGCATACTCATACTCACAGACAGTGACGGCGCAGGCTTTGTTATAAGGAATTTCCTTAAAGGAGCGGTTTCATCCGATAAAATAAAACATGCGTATATCCCTGATATTTCAGGCAAGGAAAAGCGCAAGGATAAACCGTCTAAAGAGGGAAAGCTTGGTGTAGAGGGTATCTCCGATGAGATAATAATGAATGCAATATCACGTTCGGGAGCTGAATGTGAGCTTTGTGAGGAAAAGGAAAGAACTGATTCGGAGATAACAAAGGCTGATCTTTTCGAGCTTGGACTTACAGGCTGTCCGAATGCGGCTGAAAATCGTGACAGACTGAAAAAAAGACTTTCTCTGCCCGAAAATATGACTTCAAATTCAATGCTTGATGTTCTGAATTTTATAATGACTAAGCAGGAGCTTAAAGAAATAATGGACAGAGAGGTGTGCGAATGCTCAAAGTAACACTTTTAGGAACGAGCGGTACAATGCCCCTGAAAAACAGGTGGCTTTCATCATGTCTTGTAACGTATAACGGACATTCCATACTTATAGACTGCGGCGAGGGTACACAGATAGCGTGTAAATGTTCGGGAAACAAATTCAAGCCGATAGATGTTATATGCATAACGCATTTTCATGCTGATCATATATCGGGACTGCCCGGACTTCTTCTGACTATGAGCAATGAGGGAAGGACAGAGCCGGTAACGATAATAGGTCCGAGAGGTATAGAGCGATATGTGCGCGCGCTTTGTATGATAGCGCCGAATTTACAGTTTGATATAGAGCTTGTCGAATATTCACCCGACTTTTCTTTCAAAGTTGATGATATGATAATAAGAGCCTTTCCGCTAAGACACAGCGTATTCTGTATCGGATATGTGATAGACCTGCCGAGAGCAGGAAAGTTTGACGTAGAAAAGGCAAAGAAAAACAATGTGCCGCTGAAAGTCTGGAGTGCCCTGCAAAAAAATGAATGTGTCGAATTCGAGAGCGTTAAGTACACACCCGACATGGTTCTTGGTGAACAGAGAAAGGGTATAAAGCTTACATACTGTACCGATACAAGACCTGTACGCTCGATAGTTGAAAACGCGTCAGGCTCAGACCTTTTCATATGTGAGGGAATGTTCGGCGATGAAGAAAAAGGGC
>ONVG01000223.1 GCA_900321195.1 uncultured Eubacteriales bacterium | reverse complement strand
ATTTGTATATAAAATTTCAACATATACACCGATTTTTTTCAGATATTCGTATTTTATTACATTTCCCCCTTGACTATTACGCTGCGTCATAGGTTATCATATATCCAGAGGTGATGAAGATGAAAATGCAGATCAAGGAATTCGCAGAGCTGGTCGGTGTAAGTGTACGGACTCTCCACTACTATGACGGGATAGGACTACTGAAACCTTCAGAGGTGGACAAGTACACCGGATACCGATTCTACGACAGGTCGTGTCTTGAACGAATGCAGGAGATATTGTTTTACCGTGAATTGGACTTCTCGCTGAAAACAATATCGGAGATCCTTTCATCACCTGAATATGATAAGAGGCAGGCTCTTGCACGGCAGCGTAATCTGCTGATTGCCAAAAAGGAGCATATAGAGCAGCTTATCCGTGCAATCGACAGTTTAGAGAAAGGGGACGATATTATGCCAAACGAAAATGAATACGAAACACTCAGAGAACAATATGCTGAGGAAGCAAAACAGCGTTGGGGCAGCACAGACGCTTACAAGGAAAGTGTGCAGCGTACATCATCTTATTCCAAAGCCGACTGGGACAATGCGTATTCAGCAATGGACGATGTTCTGTACGGCTTCGCAGAGCTGAAACGCAATGGCACTGATCCTGATGCCGAAGCAGCAAGGCTTCAGGTCGAGAAGCTGCAGCAATGTATCACAGAGAATTATTACACCTGCACCAAGGAGATACTTGCCGGACTGGGACAGATGTATGTTGCCGATGAGCGATTCAGAAAGAATATTGACAAACACGGCGAAGGTACGGCGGAATTTATTTCTGTGTGCATAGAAAAGTACTGCCGGTGAATCGAAAAATCTCCCTCCGAGTTCATTCAATGACCCGAAGGGAGATGGTTTTTATATAAACATCGCCATATAAAGCGGCAGAACGATCTTTTTGTCATTCACTCCGACATTGCCGGAAATCAGCTTGTAGCCGCAGGGAATATCATCCTTTGCAAGAAGCGTATTGAGGGAGATCGTTGAGCCGTTTCCGGCTTTCACCTCTATCGGTATTACCTGTGCATCCTTTGTTATCAGAAATTCGATCTCGACCGAACCGTTGTCGGTGCGGTAGTAATTCAGCTTATATCCCCTCTTGCTCATCATATCGAGAATGAGGTTTTCGTAAATGCCGCCTTTGACATTGCCTTTCAGCGTGTTGTCAATGACGGCTTTTTTCATATCAAAGCCGTACATCGCTGTGAGCAAGCCGATATCCGATGTATAGAGCTTCCGTCAGCGGAAAATCAGGTGTTGAAACATTGCAGCATATCCTTACAAGACTTGCGTCCCTCAGCCACTCGATGCTGTTTTCATATTTTCTGGCAGTCGCTTTCTTTTCAACCACCGAAAACTGGAATTTTTTATTCTCCTTGGCAAGCTGTTTTGGTATGGACAGATAAGCGTTTTTAACCTTCGGCTTTTCCGGACCTGTGGCATACTTTGAAATATCGTCAAAATAGCTGTCAAGTATCATCTGCTGGATAGCCTGCACCTCGCCGAAATGCTGCGTCTCCACAAACCTGTTGACTACCGCCGGCATACCGCCGACCGTGATATATTCACGAAGCAGCGACATCATTTTTTCATGTACGGCATCGGGAACCTTTTCTTTTTTATCAAAGTACTCCCTGAGAACAGAAATTTTATCCGCATCGTAGCCGTTAGCCCACAGAAACTCTTCAAAGTCGAGGGAGTACATTTCGACCTGTTCCTCATAGCCTACCGGAATTGATGAAACCTCTTTGTAGCTGATACCGAGCAGTGAACCGGATGCAACTACATCAAATCTGCCGTCCAGTGCCAAAAATTTAAGCGCTGTCCTGGCATTGGGACATTCCTGTATCTCGTCTAAAAATATCAGGGTATCGTGTTCAATATAGACCACATCGGGCATAACAAGCGTCAGTCGTTTGTATATCTCATCGGCGGAAAGCTCCCCGATGAATATGTCCTTTGTCTGCGGCATTTCAATAAAATTGATATAGATATAGCTTTTATAGTTTTCTCTGCCGAAAAGGTCAATGATAAAGGTTTTTCCGATCTGCCTTGCACCTTTGACAAGCAGGCAGGTATGATCATTTCTGTTTTTCCAATTCAGCAGTTTATCATAGAATTTCCGTTTGAGCATAAAATCAGCCTCCGTTTATAACATTGTAGCATAAAACGGAGGCGTATTCAATCAAAAAATGCATATTTCCGGAATACATTTTAATGAAAAGTGCATATTTTTGAAATAACATTTAATGGGTGCAGTGTACTGTTATTGAATCGACGATATTTTCAATAGTGATTTTCATGTAATTGTCCTTTCAGATTCAGCTTATAATTTAAAGGTTCTTTATCAAATGGTCATCGTCGATAAATTCATATCCATGTTTCGGGTAAAAGCTCCTTGATTCAAAATATGTGACCTTTTCACCGAGATGAACCTTCATGACCTTTCTGCCATTCTCTCTGGCAAAATTTTCAGCAGTATTTAAAAGCTTAGTTCCTATCCCCTGTCTTTTCAGATCGTGCTTTATATACAGCCTATGAAGTACAGCTTCACCATTCGGGAGCAGATTACAGCCAACAGAACCGATAACCCTGTCATTATCATCAAGCACAATCCAGAACATATCGCCCTTATTGAAATAGAAACCCTCTATATCGAGCAGATCTTCATTAAGACCGGGTACTCTGCCAAGTGCATTTTTAGCCTCTAAAACCATAAAGATCAAATCATCACGGTATTTCTTATCGTATTTTATAATTCTCATAGCAACCCCTCACAGCCACATGATAAATGCTGTTTTATCAGTACAGTTATAGCCTGCTTTTTTATAAAAATTCAATGTGCTTTCGCTTTTTGAACCGGTAAGCAGCATGATCTTGTAACACCCGGCAGCAAGTGCAAGTTCCTTCGCATAATTCAGACAAGCAGTGGCATATCCCTTTCCTCTGTACTCTGAATGTGTCACAACATTTTCGACAAAAGCATATGGGCGAATATTCCTTGTCAGATTCGGTATTATCACGCACACGCAGGAAGAAACGATCCTGCCGTCAAGTTCACAGACAATTATATGATGGTTTTTGTCATGGCATATCGTTTCCCATGTTTTTTGTAAATGGTCTGAGTTTTCGGGTACACCTGATTCGTGCAGGTGCGTATATAATTCAAGCAACCCGTCAAGCTCGGTTTCCTTTATTTCTCTTATCATGGTATTTACCTCGTAATTTTTTGTTATAGTAATTTTAACACGAAATATAAGTCAGTGCAATACAAGTTTATTTACAAGGAAAAGCTGAATTCAGTGCGGTTCAACAAAGAAAAGCAGCTCACAATTTGCTTACTCATTAAGCCCTTCGTTCAGATAGCATTTCAGTATTGCTTTGAAAGTATATTTGTGGTAAAATTGGCTTATAAT
>ONVG01000186.1 GCA_900321195.1 uncultured Eubacteriales bacterium | reverse complement strand
TACAAACTTATAGAGGAAAAAAATGACAGTATGTGGTTCGAGGGTTCGCCTGTCATTCTTTGCGCAATGAAGCTTGAACTGAATACCTCGAACTCAAAATTATATACATCGGCAAAATTTATGAATATCCAGCCGGATAATCTGAGAAATCTTTCTTTGGAGATAATCTGTTATAATGAGAACAGAGAACCTATCGACCGAATAAAAGGCGTTGTGTTCAGCGGTCTTGATGTTGAAAGACATACGGATTTCGGCTATAACAGGAGGATACCTGTTGAAAACTTAAATACAAGAAGTGTCGAATACATAGTTGTAAGCGTTACCAATGTATTTAATCAGCAATGGGAAAACGAAGGACTAAAACCTTTCAATGAGAAAATAGAGCAGAAAAATATCTATGAAGTACAGGGAGATTATAACAAGCAGTTTCTTGAAATCTGTACAAGAAGCGGTATAGACGGAACTATACTTGTATTTGAGCCTGAATTCAAGAAAAGCCATTGGCTTTGCGCCTGCGGCGGATTTAACTGGAATGATGAGCGTGTTTGTACACTGTGCGGAGTAGGCAGGTCATGGCTTGAAAAGAATACTTCTATAGAAGCGCTTGAAAAGCAGAAGGAATTCCAGATGACAGAAGCCATCAGGATAAAGGAACAGATACAGTCACAGGTAATGGGCGCTGACGATAAATCAGCGATGAAGGAAGAATTTGAGAACCGTACAAAAGAGTTCAAAAAACAGCAGAAAAAACAGCAGAAAAAAAAGAGGATAAGGACTTCATTTATAATAGCCCTTATTATTGCAATTATAGGCGCATTGGTATATTTTGCGATAGCTTTCGGCATACCGTATATAAAATATACTACGGCGATAAGCAATATGCAGAAAGAAAACTATGATGCGGCTATTGATTCCTTTACCGAACTCGAAAATTTTATGGACAGCAATAATTACCGCATACAGTCCATGTACGGAAAGGCTATGGATCTCGCGGAGGATAAAAAATATCAGGAGGCTGCGGACATATTCAAAGAATTAGGTGATTATTCCGACTCAAAGGAAAGATATAAAAAGGCAATATATGACCTTGCCTATAAGCAGATGGATGAGCTTGATTATGTAAGCGCTAATGAGAATTTCAGACTTATCGGAGATTATAAGGACAGCAAGGAAAGAACAGAAGAATGTCTTGCGGGACTTTTCAGAGAGGCAAATTCGTACTTTGAAAATACTAAGTATGAAACTGCATATCAGAAATTCGGATATCTTGCAGACCTTGAATATAAGGACTCAAAGGAAATGATGCAGGAATGCAGGTATATCCAGGCTAACAATGATTATTACATACTGCGTTATGTAAGAGCGCTGAAAGAATATAATGAGATAAAAGGATATAAGAATGTTGATGCGCTTCTTGAAAAATATAAGATGCTTTCTCAGATAATAAGCGGAGTTACCGAAAAGCATGATGCAAGATGGGAAAGCGGAGAAATGGCATGTCCCTACTGCAAAAAGGACGGAGCAACATATTATCTTGTATTCAGCAGTATAGGAAAGATGTTTTTCGGCTTGGATTGTCCGAATAAAGACGAACATAAGGAGCAGGGCAATGAAGAAAGATATCTTTACAAGATAGAGGATAATATCATCTATCGTATGGATTATGACGGAAAAGTAAACTGGTACAAGTTTGCTGACATAATAAGCTATGAAAAGGGCGACAAGAAAAACAAGCTCGTTCTGAAGTTTGCTGATACCGGAGAAGAAACAGAGTTTTTTGAAAACGCATCCAAGAACTGAACAAAGTAAAAGCCGGCGGCTCACAATGTGAGTTTTGCCGGCTCTTATTGTAAATGTGCAAAAAATTCCTGAATGCACACTGTTATTTAACTGTTATTTTGCATTTGACTATCTTATCGTTATATGTCTGCGCTGCTATATAGGCAGTACCTTTTTCAACTCCTGTGACTATACCGCTGTTGTTGACTTTTATTATCCTGTTGTTGCTTGAATAGTAGCTTACTTGATTTGATGCTGTACCGTTTGGAAGAATGGGCTTTAAAGTGAGCTTTTCACCCTTTTTTATTGTTGTCTCTTTTATGTTGAGAGATATGGACTTAGGCGGAGCTTTTACTTCAATAGTGCATTTGGCAGTTTTTTTGTTAAAAGTCTTTACAGTTATTACAGCTTTTCCCTGTTTTAAAGCGTGTATCTCGCCGGTTTTTTTATCTACGCTAACTATGCTTGTGTCGGAAGAGGAATATACGATCTTGTATGAAGCTGAATTCAGGCTGAGTCTGGTTTTGAGAATATCTGTTTCTCCGACGCCGTATGTCATTTTATTATTTTCAAATGAGATGCTTGTCGGCGCATCCTTAACGGTAAACTTGCAGCATGAAGAATTGCCGTTAGGCAGTGTACCCGTTATAACGGACATGCCTGTTTTTTTGGCTGTTATATTTCCCTTGCTGTCGATGCTTACGACTGAACTGTTTGAGGAAGTCCACTCTACTTTTGTCAGCTCGGATGTGAGAAAATTTTTGATGTTTGTTTTTTCTGCTTTTCCCAAGACGACATTTGATGTGTTGAATTTCACCTGTTCGGGAGGTGTTACCCTTACGCTTTTGGAAGTCTTGATCCCGTTTGAGCCTGTTATAGTCAGTCTGCATGTTCCTTCTTTCAGAGCAGTTACAGCATAGCCGGTTATTTTCAGAATGTCCGGATTGCTTGTTGTGATGCGGAATGTCGTATTCGGGTAGGATCTTGAAAGCGAAGAGGAAAGATAATATGTGCTGCCCTTTATCATGTTTATGTGTTCGTTGTTGAACTGTATTATATTGCTTGGAGTATCTGTGCTCTGAGTTGAGCTTGTTGAGTACAGGTCATAAGCCGAAGCGGTAAATACAGTTGACGAAGCTGTTACGGCTGACAGCATTATTGCTGTCATTATAGCTGAAACAGCCTTTTTTGCTTTGATGTTCATTTGTTGCATACCGTTACTGAAAACTTATAAAAAGTTATAAAAACAACTTTTATGTTCCATTCCTTGTTCACCGTGTCCATTTTCGATAATAAATCTACTCATGTTTGAT
>ONVG01000159.1 GCA_900321195.1 uncultured Eubacteriales bacterium | reverse complement strand
ATATAGAAAAAATAAAGACGAATTTGAACAGCTATATAGAAAAATATTTATAGATAAAACGGTATTAGGAGATAGTAGTGTAATTGCTGATTATCAAGATAATTCAATTTATAAGGATGAAGCGTTTTTAGTTTATTTATCAACAAAGTTATTAAATGAAAATAACTATCAAGAAATTTTTATACCATTTGGTAACACAGCAATGTCAATAGCAGTGAATATTGTGTTAAAAGCGGCAGGGTTAGAAGGTAAAGAATGTTTTTCATTTAAAATAAGCGGTAACGATGAAATTAATTGGAAATTTGGTTTGATCAATTATGCTTTAAGTAAAAATAGTTCAGTAGGAGCATTTAATTCGGGCGAATCATCTGAGATAGGTCATTATAAAGTTATAGATGGTATAAGAGACAATAAAGTATCTGTTCAGGAAACAGATGGAAGGCCAGCTAAATCTGTTTACCTGGCAAGACGAACAACGCGGATACCACTACTGTAAAGACTGTGAAAACGCGAAATGGAAAGAGCACACAAGACACGGTACAGATTTATGGTTTTGCGGTAAGCATCATGCTTACATCACTGAGCATAGCATTGATAAGTACATGACTACCGACAAATGTTTTGAAAGGCGGGGGTGATTAAATGACACTTGAAGAACTGAAAAAGAATATTGAATGGCTGATAGATCAGTACGAACAGAGCATTATGATGTTAGAGCAGGATATAAAAGAAAATGCAATCGGAAATAACTTTAACATCGGCAGGCTCAAAGCGGAAAAAGAAATCCGGGAACACTTAACAGAGCTTTTGGATGAAGAAAATTATAAGGAGTGAGATCATGGAAGACTATGTAACAAAATATGCCCGTTCAAGAGGCATAACGGAAGAAGAAGCACTGACACACAATATAGTAAAGGAGTATCTAAAGAATGAGAATACTGTTAGGGATGCCGTGCATGAGAACAATACCACACAGAACAGTAATAAGCCTTCTTGCGACTGCTGAACGCGGCAAGGTTGAGCCGATGCTTGTTGAAGGGTCCTTGGTGTATGATGCAAGGGACGCCATAGTAAATGCAGCAGTTGACCGCGGTTATGATTATATACTGTTTGCCGATTCGGATATGGTGTTTTCTGCGGACGACTTAAAGAAACTGTTAGCGCATGACGTCGGGATCGTTTCAGGTCTTTATATATCCAGGGACGGACAAAACAAAAATGTGATTTATAAAGAGATCATCACAAGAAGGCGGTTCCCGTATCGTCAACCAAAGTTGATAGTAGATGATACGTCAACAGGATTTGCCCCTGTGAGTGCGTGTGGCTTCGGATTTGCCCTTGTAAAGACAGAAGTGGTAAAATGTATGCTTAAAAAATTCAAGAGCCTTTTTGAGCCGTTTAAAGGCGTTGGAGAAGATATTGCGTTTTGTATACGTGCTAAACAGTGCGGATACACTATATATTGTGATCGTGATGTTAAGCTCGGTCATGTTGGGGAGGCGGTCTATGGGTATAGAGATTGAGATAAACAGTCTGGAAGAAATGTGCATGTTGATGTGTGATAATCAGATACCGGAACCAAAGAAGGAACCGGAAAAGGAAAAAGAAAAAGACGAAGAATAAAAAAGCACCCCTGCCGATAACCGACAGGGGCTTTATATATAATCGCAACCACACAACTATATATCTTTGAATAATCTGACGTCATGTCTAATTATAATATCGTCGCAGTAATTATTCAATGGATTTAACAAGCATACAGTCATTACTATGTCATTCTCTTTGTACTGCTCCGGATAAGCTATGTAATTATAATAGCTTTCACCGTTGTATAACTTGCCGTCGCCGTCGTTATTCAGGACGCGCCCGAAGTCAATTTCAGTGCGGTATCCTGTCCAGATCATCGCCGCCATAAGTGCGGTTATTATTATTCTTTTCATGCTTGGCTCCTTTCTAGTACGCTTCAAGCGACTCCATCATTAAATCATCCATAAACTCGTTATAAGCTTCTTTAATCGCTTTCATTGTGGTGCTGATGATCCGGTCGCCTAAATCATCCGGAACCATTGCGAACGGGTCCTTGCTTGCCTGCCCGTGATACATTATTAAGTTGTCGCTATGCTTCTGTAAATCAATCATTGTTTTCACTCCCTTCAAATATAAATTATTGTGTTGTCTTTTCTCTTGTTTATCACGTCAATGTTTAAGGTGTTCAACCAGAACATGCGTCCCTGGCTATCCTTTGCCTTAAAATTGCCGTTGTTGCTGTTCATGTCGTCAATAACTACGTAATGCGTTCCGGCTACCGTTACAATATCGCCTCTGAATACATCTGATTTACATGCGTACATGTTTTTTTCTCCTTTCGTTCTGTGTGGTTGCTGCTCTCACCTTTTACCCGGACTTGAGACCGGCCGCGGTAGGTTTACAGCTTGCCGGGATAAACCCGGCGCGGCTTTTAATCTAGTTCAAGCAGGCGCTTTGCCTTCTCGACGTCTATAAAACTCATCCATCCGGCTTTGTGCAGCTCTCGCGCGGCTTCCTCAATCGTTATTTTGCCGGCTTTTACATCGTCCTTTAATTTTTCGTTAATTGGTTTTAAGTTATACATTTTGTGTCCTTTCTGCCTTCGTAACCTCCGGGGCGGGCTGCTTTTAGTATCTGCTTTCCTTCAAGCAATATTCTGTCTTGTAAAGGTGTGTAAACTCACTCGGTGCCCCTTTTACAAGGTCGCTTGCTTCCTGTAGTATCCGGTTGATTTCTTCAATCTTTGCCCGGTATGCCGTCAATTTGGCTTAAGCTCTTAAGCTCTGGTCTATTTCGTTATGCAAGTTTTCAATGCTTTCATCAATGCCTTTTATAGTCTCGGCTGCATTGATCCGGCGAAGCTTTGAGTCTTCCGGGGTGTATGTTACAAGTGTTGCGTGCTTTTCGGCGTCGTTTATATGGTGATGGTCGTTGTAATGCTCTTTTTCAATAACCAGAGTACGCTTACACGATGCGCAAATATAGAGGCGGTCGCCGTAAGAGTGTGATATATACATCCGGTCGTCGCGGCGTTCCCTGGTGTTGTATTTGTCCTCGATAGCTTTATCAAGGCGCTTGCTGTAGGTCTTCCCGTCGTAAGCTTTAATTATCGGCTTTACGGCGTTTAATAGTGCTATCTGAGCGCGCCAGCTTTCAATCTGTAGGTTAAAAAATTCGTCGCGCCGGTCTTCTGGTATCATGTAGTATTGATTCATTGCTTTTATTCTCCTTTCGTTTATTTGGAAATCCCCGGCCGGCGTCGGTGCCGGCTTTCGTTCTCCGCGGGGGCTTATGCTGTCATCAGGTCGTATATTTTAGCTTTTAGTGTGATGATCTCAGCTTTTAAGGTGTCAATCTCGGAATCCTTGTTTAAGATTTCGCCGGCATAATTAGCGGCGCGGTCGCACATTTCTTCATAGGCTTTGCGCTGTTCTGTGTTTTTTTCCTGCGCTGCTTCCAGGGCTCCTGTTATGGTCTTTATTTGTTCGTTAAGGTCTCGCGTTGTTTCCTGTTCTTTTCTAAGCTGGTGCAGAGTCTCGGCGCGCTGTAGTTCGCTTGTCTCGTATGACTGTTTATAATTGCATCCCCAATCATTATTTATATTTTCCTCGGCCTGTTCTACGATGCCGGCGAAAGTAGTATTTATATAGCTGTCCGGGCCTGCTTCCTTGATTAGTTCGTCGATCTTCTTTAATATTTGGCGTTCCTGTTCTTTTGTCATGGCTTTATACCTCCGTTTATTATGTTTTTATGATCCCGACCCCTTGCGGGGTTTCGTCGTAATTTTCAACGACTCATCAGGGGATTTATGCAGCCCTAAACCAGTATTTATTTTTCCTGTGCCACTGATAGCCGGCAGCCTTCAAAAGTTCTTTTATTTCTTTTGTGTT
>ONVG01000138.1 GCA_900321195.1 uncultured Eubacteriales bacterium | reverse complement strand
TGTTCCTTTATTATTTTTCCGCTTCCGACTACCTTTGATTTGAGTCCGTCATTTGTGATAAGGCTCTGAGCATAGTCAACACTGAGTCCGACATAAGCGCCTGCAACAGTATCAAGCTCTTTCATTTCCTTATCGGTGTACTTTCTTTCAACGCCGAGATACGGAAGCACTTCGCTCATTATATTTCTGAAACACGGACCGGCAACCGCCGAACCATAGTAATTTATATTCGGGTCAGGTGTATCAAAATAACAGATAAGGGCTATTTCGGGGTCATCGGCAGGTGCGATACCGCAGAACGAGCCGATATAGTCATTCGAAAGATTACCCTCATCATCGACCTTTTTCTGTGATGTACCTGTCTTGCCGCCTATACGGTAGCCTGCAATATATCCGTTGGTACCGCCGCCGCTTATTACATTGTTTTCAAGCATTTTGCACATCTGCTTTGATACATCCTCGGATATTGCCTGATGTCTCAGGGTAGGCTCTGTTGTTTTTACAACATTTCCGTTTGAATCGGAAATACCGGAAACCACATACGGTCTCATAAGCTTTCCGCCGTTGGCTACTGCCGCGCATGCAGAAAGCATTCCTATGGGCGTTACCTTAAAGTTCTGACCGAATGACGCAACAGCAAGGTCTGTCAGATCCATGCCGCATACCTGATCGTCCTTTGAGAAGAAGTAGTCGTCACTCTCACCAGGAAGGTCTATTCCCGTCTTTTCCGAAAGTCCGAACGCAACATAGTATTCATAGAATTTTTCTCTGCCGAGCATAAAGCCCATCTGCATGAATGCAGGGTTGCATGAATTGCAGAGTGCCTGTTCAAGCGTCTGCTTTCCGTGACCGGCACTGAGCCAGCAGCTTATTCTTCCCGAACCCTCAAACGGGACATATCCGCCGTCGCATTCAAATCTTGTATTCTTTTTGTTAAGTCCTTCGGAAAGTATAGCCGAGGCTGTTACCATCTTGAAAACAGAACCGGGAACATAAGTATCGCTTACGCCTTTGTTTCTCCACTGCTTTGACTGAGCTTTTATTATAGCTTCGTTCTGTTTTTCCTCCGGCAGAGCATCTATCGCCTTTGCGACCTTTTCATCGGCTATCTTGAACGGCTCGTTGGGGTTGAATGAGCCTTCACAGGCAAAGCCGAGTATAGCGCCTGTCTTGACATTCATCATTATAGCGCAGCCTCTGTTGGCCACTTTAAATTCCTTGATAGTCTCACGCACATATTTTTCCATGACGCTCTGTATATACTCATCAATGGTAAGCGTAAGATTATAGCCGTCTGTTGCTTCTATCTTTTTTTCATAATCGAACGGCATCTCGTTTCCTGCGCCGTTTTTTGCAAAAACGAGCTTTCCTGCCGTACCTGTAAGGTACGTGTAACCTATGTTTGACAAACCAACAATTGTCGAGCATCCCTGCGCACCATTTTCATTGACATGAGAAATTATCGTTGGTATAATAACGCTTGTATTCCTCTATAGTATCGATACAGTTGCCGAGATTGAAATTCTTTGAAAGCTCTTCCTTAAATTCAAGCACCTTGTCCTTTACATCAGTATTTACACCTGTTTTGACGACGGAATAATAATTTTGCTCGTATGTCTTTTCAAGCACTTTCTTTTCATCGACTTCAAGTATCTGTGAAAGACCTCTTGCAACATATTTTCTTGCATCGTCTGTTTTTATATGTGCAGGCTCAAGAACTATTTTCCATACAGTAACGCTCTGTGCAAGTATATTTCCGTTTCTGTCGTATATACTTCCTCTTTTTGCCGAAAGCGCTGTTGATTTCAGCTGCTGGCCTACTGCTCTCTGCTGAAGATCCTCTGCAAGATATGTCTGCAAATAAAAAAGTCTGCCGATAGCCAATCCGAAGCCGACAAAAATTATCAGCAGCATTATAATTATAGATCTTCTCCAAAGCCTTGTAGAAGCTCCTCTTTTTGCCATAAGCTCACCTCTTTACAGTTTATTCCTTAATTGATATAACATATGTGTTAAAATACATACCATTTATACAAATTCATCTTAACTGACAAAATCGGGTATATGCTCAAAAGAGCATTTTTCATACTCTTTCTTGCATACACCCTTGTATATACTTATTTATAAGATAACAATATTATGCTCTGTCAAGAAACATTAAAGATATTTTTAAGGATATCCAGCAGTGAATTTTTGCTGTCCTCTCTTATTATCTTTCCGTTATCTCCGTCAGCAAGCGCAACGAATTTTTTCTGTCCGCCCTTTGCAGGTGTCATGCCGAGTTTGTTTTCAGCATAATTCTTAACTATGTCGGTCGTAAGCTTGCTGTCTATTTTAAGCCGGTACTGTGCCTCAAGATCGTTCTGATTTTCTATTGTTCTGCTGACAGACTGTATCTGCTCATTAAGCTCATTCAGTACACCAAAGTTGTATACTATAATTGATGATACAGATGCTATTGCGATACCTACCATAGTCACGCTTATCACAGCCAACGGACTGTACCTTTTTCTTTGCGCCTTCCTATATTTACCGGTATCGAGTTTTATTACGCTGCCGCTTTTTCTGGTCTTATCAGATCTATCATCCTTCGGTATTTTTTTTTTCCTTGCCGGCTCAAACAAAGACAAGTCATACGCCGTTCCGTTACGATAATCAACCGCCAAAACCGATACTCCCTTTCGTTAAATTATTTATTTTAATATATTATGTGTTTACATTTTTTGTCTTTTCACAGCATCTGAGCTTTGCGCTTCTGCTGCGAGGGTTGGCTTCAAGCTCCGACTGTGATGCTTCGACAGGCTTTTTGGTTATAAGCCTTGCTTTTGGCTTGTTTCCGCATACGCATATCGGAAAATCCTTTGGACAGGTGCAGCCCTGTATCCATTTTGCCATACGCTGTTTTACAACTCTGTCTTCAAGCGAATGGAAGGTTATAACAGCCAGCCGTCCTCCCGGATAAAGAACCTCAAGTGAATTGTCAAGTCCTTCGGAAAGTCTGTCAAGTTCTCCGTTGACAGCTATCCTTAATGCCTGAAAGGTTTTTCGTGCAGGATGCTTATCGTGTCTTTTTGAAGCAGGGTAAGATGACTTTACTATTTCAGCAAGTCTGAGCGTAGTAGTTATAGGCTCGTTTGCTCTTTCACGTTCTATCGCTCTTGCGATATTTTTTGCAAATTTCTCTTCGCCGTAGCTAAAGAGTATCCTTACAAGCTCATTATACGGAAGTGTATTTACAAGATCCGCAGCGGTTTTTCCGCTCTGGCTCATGCGCATATCGAGAGGCGCGTCATAATGATATGAAAAACCTCTTTCCGCAGTATCGAGCTGATGTGAAGAAACGCCGATATCGAGAAGTATGCCGTCAGCGCCGCTTATTCCAAGCTCCGACAGCACATTTCCTATCTCTGCAAAATTCGACTTTACGATAGTAACATTATCATGTCCGTCAAAGCGTTCATGCAGAGTTTCTATCGCGTCGGGATCCTGATCTATACAAACAAGTCTCCCGCCTTTGAGCCGTTTTAGTATTTCGGAGGAATGTCCTCCGCCGCCTGCCGTACCGTCAACGTAGACACCGTCAGGCTTAACAGCCAAAGCGGAGATCGTTTCATTCAGCAAAACGGGCAAATGTGAAAACTCCATATTACACCGTCCTAAATTTCGTACAGATCCATTATCTCAAGCACTTGACTTTCTGAAATATCCTCGTTATACTTATTCCAGCGGTCAAGATCCCAGATCTCCACCCTTGAACCTGTTCCGATTATCATAACGTCCTTGTCAAGACCTGCATAATTTCTCAGCACAGGGGGAAGAAGTATTCTTCCCTGTTTATCGGGGCAAAGCTCAGCGGCGCTTGAAAAAATAAACCTTTTCAGATCCTTTGTTTTTGCAGAAGGAAGCGAGCATATTTTTTTACCAAGCTCCTCCCATGCTTCTGTTGAAAGCACGGTTATAGATCCATCGGTACCTTTGGTAGCATAAAACACCTCGCCAAGCTCTTCTCTGAACTTAGCAGGCATTATAACACGACCTTTGGAGTCGATATTATGCTGATATGAACCGATCAACATAAATGCCACCACTTTTCAGAAAGCAGTACACATTGACCATAGTGTACCACTATCCTCCACCTTTCACCACATAATGTACCTTAATAGATATATTATAGAATATTAAAATAAAAAATGCAAGTTATATAACAAAATATCTTAAAGTTTTTTGTGTATTTTCAAGAGAATTTTAATCACTTTCGTTGGTTTTTAACGAACATTTTTTTGATGTTGGTACAATTTTTTACCAAACGCATATACAGCTCACAATTGTGAAAAAAATGCATCTTCAAATGATAATATTTTCTCCCTCTTACCTTTAATTTTATTTTTTGTTTAGAAATATATCATAAATGTGCAAATAAAAATTGAATAATACAAAAATATCTGCAAACAATAAGTATGCAGATATTTAAACGGTGGTGTATGATATGCAGTATATTTATGCATTTATTATCGGCGGCATTTTATGTGTAATAGCGCAGATACTGATAGACAAAACAAAGCTCACTCCTGCAAGAATACTTGTCGCATACGTCATTTCGGGCGTTATACTTACCGCCATAGGCGTTTATGACCCTTTAATTGAATTTGCAGGCGCAGGCGCATCCGTACCGCTTACCGGCTTCGGATATTCTCTTGCAAAGGGCATAGAGGAGTCTGTGGCATCTGACGGCTGGCTCGGCGCATTCACCGGAGGACTAACCGCATGTTCCGCAGGAATTGCAGCAGCTATATTTTTTGGCGTTGCAATGGCTCTTGCAAGACGCGCATTCTCTAAATAAATAATACTAACAGTCCGGTATAACATCATTACGAACACACAAAAACGGCCCGATACGAAAATCGTATCGGGCCGTTTTTCATTTATATCTTTTTAGCTATTAAGCTGAAACAGCGAATTTATTATTTATCGTTGATAGCAGCCTGAGCAGCAGCAAGACGTGCGATCGGTACTCTGAACGGTGAGCATGATACATAGTCAAGACCGATCTTATGGCAGAACTCAACAGATGAAGGATCACCGCCGTGTTCACCGCAGATACCGCAGTGAAGTGTAGGACGCTGTGCCTTACCAAGCTCTATAGCCATCTTCATCAGCTTGCCAACGCCTGTCTGATCAAGCTTAGCAAACGGATCGTTCTCGAATATCTTTGCATCATAGTATGCACTGAGGAACTTACCGGAGTCATCACGGCTGAAGCCGAATGTCATCTGAGTAAGGTCGTTTGTACCGAAGCAGAAGAACTCAGCCTCTGTAGCGATCTCGTCAGCTGTAAGAGCAGCTCTCGGGATCTCGATCATTGTACCAACCTCATACTTGAGGTCTGCACCGGCAGCAGCGATCTCAGCATCAGCAGTCTCAACAACTACCTTCTTAACATACTTAAGCTCTTTAACATCTCCTACGAGCGGGATCATGATTTCAGGCTCAACCTTCCAGTCAGGATGCTTCTTCTGTACATTGATAGCTGCACGGATAACAGCAGATGTCTGCATCTTAGCTATTTCAGGATATGTAACAGCAAGACGGCAGCCACGGTGACCCATCATCGGGTTGAACTCATGGAGAGAATCAATTATAGCCTTGATCTGCTCAACTGTCTTACCCTGAGCGTCAGCAAGCTTCTGGATGTCAGCTTCTTCTGTAGGAACGAACTCATGGAGCGGAGGATCGAGGAAACGGATAGTAACAGGATTGCCTTCAAGAGCCTCATAAAGAGCCTCGAAGTCGCCCTGCTGTACGGGGAGTATCTTAGCAAGAGCTGCTTCTCTCTCCTCAACTGTATCGGAGCAGATCATCTCTCTGAATGCATCGATTCTGTCGCCCTCGAAGAACATGTGCTCTGTACGGCAAAGACCTATACCCTCTGCACCAAGCTCACGAGCCTTCTTA
>ONVG01000078.1 GCA_900321195.1 uncultured Eubacteriales bacterium | reverse complement strand
TGGAAGGTATCGACGACTTCTCACTGGAGAACCAGGAGCAGATTGTACACGCATGGATTGAGCAGAAGGAGTATAAGTTGGGCAATATCATGAATGCCTGGCGTCTGACACTGGTCGGCGAAGGCAAGGGTCCCGGCATGTTCGACATCTCCGCCTTCCTCGTCAGCGGCTATTATCATAGGAATATCCTGTGAATTTGTAAGAATGGAAATATCGTTTATGACTTCATCCTTGTCTTTTTTCTGAAAGTCCTTTCCGAAAAGAAGATATCCGCCGAGATAATATTTTCTTGCAAGATCGCCGCCGAAATCGTCCGGACAGCTTGAAAGCATCATCTGACCTATTTTTTCTTCAAGAGACATTTCGCTCATGCGCCTATAGGCTTTTTCATAGTATGCCGAAAAGATGCCGTCATCATACCATTCATCAGGATATAAAGCAGCTTCGGGCTCTTCACTTGATTCCGTGGCGCTTTTGGGTGTGTCATTGCTTGGCTTCCATAAAGAGCTTTCGGCTTTTGAAGACGGCGGCGCTTTTGAAGAAACGGTTTTTGTCGTCGAGCCTTCACTGTTTTTTACGGACTGTATCTCGCTGCAGCCTGTGGGCGCGATGATAAGAAAAGCTGCAAGCAGAGCAGAAATAAATGACATTGATACTTTTTTTATTTTCATATTTTATTACTCCTCAAATTATTATTTTTAAAATATGTTTTCTATACGGTCAAGTCCAAGCTTGTCAGCCATCTGCACAGCATACCTTGTATATTCGTCATAAACCTGTTCGGGTGCATGACAGTCCGAGCCGACTATAACTTTTATTCCGAGTCTTTTTGCTTTTTGCCAGAAGCCTGTGTGCGGATACGGATATCTTACGCCGTCTTTATAAAGACGTTTGTTCCTGCGTATCCCGTTTGCATTGTATTCCAATATGGCGTTATTTTTTGCGGCGCATTCCGTTATCATATCACATGCCTTTTCACAGTTTTCATCCCATTCGTTATTGTTTATGAACATTATATCCGGATGAGCGACAAATTTGAAAAGTCCTGTTTCTATTGCCTCACATGTCGTTTCTGCGTATATAAGATAATCTTCTGTCGAGTCTGCGCAGAATATATTATCCGTTCCGCCCGAAGGCGTTGTATAGATATGCTGTCCGAGAACGAGATAATCAAGACCTCTTTCATCAAGAAGTGAATGATAGTAGTCAAGATACTTTGCATGATATTCTATTTCAACACCCTTGAATATCTTTATTTTATCCTTGTATTTTTCCTTTAGTCTGTCAAGCTCGGATATGTATTCGTCAAGCTCGCTGTAAGGCATACGCATACCGAAATCATAGTCGGGAAACGGCGCATGGTCGGAAAATCCGAGGACAGACAGACCTTCCGAAAGAGCGGCTTTTATGTAGTCCTCCTCTGTGCCGTAAGCATGAAGGCATCTTTTGGTGTGTGTATGAAAGTTTGTCAGCATAAATTTCCTCCTGTCAGAAGTACATATATAAATACTAACATATGTTGAAGAAAAATACAATCGGTATGATGAATTTTGAATGCGAAAATTCGGAAAAATCATTGACAAAAGCTTTTGCCGGTGATATAATCAACATGTTATGCATGAAGCGTAACTATCCTTGCTCTTTGTTCTGCAAAGGGCCATATGTCCGGAAGGAGGTTAATAAAATGGCAGTAATCAGTTCTTATGAAGCAGTTATTGTAATTTCTCTTAAGCTTGGTGAGGAAGCTGTAGCAGACACTGTAAAGAAGTTCAGCAGCCTTATTGAGAAACACGCCGAGTTGGAAAGTGTTGATGAGTGGGGCAAGAGAAGACTTGCATATCCCATCAATAAGGAAACAGATGCATATTATGTTCTGTATAACTTCAAGTCAGCAGCCGAGTTCCCGGCAGAGCTTGACAGAATCACAAAGATCACTGACGGCGTTCTCCGTTCAATGATCATCAAGAAGGAAGCTTGATCAAAGGAGGCAGTTATTTATGAACAGTGTATCTTTGATCGGCAGACTCACAGCAGACCCCGAACTTCGCCACACACAGTCCGGTCTTGCGATGACAAGATTTTCTATCGCAGTTGACCGCAGATTTGCAAAGCAGGGCGAAGAAAAGCAGGCTGATTTTATAAATATTGTCGCATGGCGGCAGACAGCAGAGTTTATCTGCAAGTATTTTACAAAAGGTCAGCGTATCGCAATACACGGCAGCATACAGACAGGTTCGTACACTGCCAAGGACGGTACAAAAAGATATACTTTTGATGTAGTTGTCGATAATGCGGAATTTTGTGAGTCAAAACGTGATTCTTCGGGCAGCGGTAATAATTACGGCAGCCAGAACAGCTATCAGCAGCAGACCTATCGTCAGGAGCCGACTCCTGTGCCGCCTTCATATTCAAGCGGCGATTCGGATGATTTTATGGTTGTTCCGAATGATGAAGATCTGCCTTTCTAAGAATTGAGTAAAGGAGGAAATACAAATGGCAGAAAGACCTGAGAGAGATAACCGCAGAGGCGGCCGCAAGAGCCGTAAAAAGGTTTGCGCATTCTGCGTTGACAAGATCGAAGCTATCGACTACAAGGATATTTCAAGACTTCGTCGTTTCGTATCTGAGAGAGCTAAGATACTTCCCCGCAGAGTAACAGGCACATGCGCTCGTCATCAGAGAGAGCTTACTGTTGCTATCAAGCGCGCAAGATATCTCGCACTTATCCCTTATACAAGTGACTGATATTGAGCTGAACAGTCAGATAATAAAAAAATCACCGGTGCCTTTCGGCATCGGTTTTTTATTATAATTATGAATAGTATAAAACGATAACGGACAGCATATTTTTGTATTATACATTATGAATACTTCATTGCCTGAGCTGAGGCTAAAGCATCGCACCTTTCGTTTTCGGGATGACCGTTATGTCCCTTTACCCATATGAATCTGACCTTGTGAATGTCAAGCAGTTTGAGTATAGTGTCCCAAAGCTCAGGATTTTTGGCTTTGGACTTGTTGCTTTTTATCCAGTTGTTTGCTTTCCACTTTTTAGCCCAGCCTTTGTTTACTGCGTCACAGACATATCGGGAATCTGTAGTGAGCGTGACTTCACACGGCTCTTTCAGCGCTTCAAGAGCCTTTATCACAGCCAACATTTCCATGCGGTTGTTGGTCGTATCGGCTTCACCGCCTGAAAGCTCCTTTTCATGTCCTTTATACCTGAGTACAGCACCCCAGCCGCCCGGTCCGGGATTTCCTTTACACGCTCCGTCTGTATATATATCAATGTGTTTCATAAATTCCCTCCGTGTTTTTTGTACTTACATTATACAATATTTTTGCTTCTGTTCAATAGCAAAAAAATATTTTTTTGAAATAAAATTTCATAAAAGAATAAAAATGAATTATCTCATAATCTATTGACATAATTAGGTATCAATAGTAAAATAAATTATATATTGTGTTCGGAATACAGATGTTGCTGTATATTTTCAGACAGTAATATTTAAAATCAAAACGGTTATCAAAGACCGATAAAACGGAGGTATATTTTAGTGTTATCAGAATTTAATAGGAAAAATGCGCCGGGTGTCAACGGAAGAAGGAGTGTTTCAGGCTCCGGTTTTACGAAGAACAGCAGACCGGTGCATAAAAAGGTTTTTGCCGAAAGAGATCCCAACGGTATTTTCGGACGTGTGTATCCGGAAAGAGGAACTCAGGGCAGGATGACAGGGGAGAGGAACGGAAATTCAACTCTTTCCCTTCAGGAAAAAAGAAGCTATAATTCGGCTGCGGCAGAAAAAACGAAACAAACACGATACAACAACAGAACCAACGAATTTCAGCCGAAAAGGACGTACAATAAAGCAGCAGATCATTCGGTAAGAGTCACATTTTTGGGAGGACTCAATGAGATAGGCAAGAACATAACACTTTTTGAGTGTGACAATGATATGTTCCTGCTTGACTGCGGAATAGCATTCCCTGACGGAGATATGCTCGGAGTGGATTTTGTTATTCCGGATTTCACTTATATTGAAAGAAACAGAGAAAAAATAAAGGGTATAGTCCTTACTCACGGACATGAAGACCATATCGGCTCACTTCCGTATCTTCTCAGAAAGGTCAACCTTCCTGTTTTCGGAACGCCGCTGACGCTCGGACTTGTCGGAAGCAAGCTCAAGGAGCATAATCTTTTCAGCAAGGCAAAGCTCAATACTGTAAAGCCCGGTCAGCGCATAAAGCTTGGCTGTATGTCGATAGAGTTCATACATGTCAACCACTCTATACCTGATTCTGTGGCTATAGCTATCCATACTCCGGCAGGAACTATAGTCCATACCGGCGACTTCAAAATAGACTGTACGCCGACAACAGGCGGCATGATAGACCTTGCAAGATTTGCAGAGCTTGGAAAAGCAGGCGTACTTGCACTTTTGGCAGAATCTACCAATGCGGAGCGCCCAGGATATACAATGACAGAGCAGAAGGTCGCTCATACCTTTGACATGCTTTTCAAAGAGGCTGAAAAATGCCGTATAATAATAGCGACATTCGCATCAAATCTCGGAAGGATACAACAGATACTTGACTGTGCCCAGAAGTACGGAAGAAAAGTGGCATTTTCCGGAAGAAGCATGATAAACAATATGGCGATAGCCTCAGAGCTTGGCTATATAAACGTGCCCGACGGACTTATAATAGACATAGACATGCTCGGACAGTATGCAAAGGAGGAAATAGTTCTCGTAACGACAGGCAGTCAGGGAGAAACTATGTCCGCGCTTTCAAGAATGGCTTATTCCGACCACCGCAAGGTAGCTGTAGGTCCCGATGACTATATAATAATCTCGGCAAATCCGATACCCGGAAATGAAAAGGCTGTAGGCTCGGTCGTAAACGAGCTTATGAAACACGGCTGCAAGGTAGTATATGAGTCTATGTATGAAGTCCATGTTTCCGGACATGCATGTCAGGAAGAGCTGAAAATAATCCACGGACTTACAAAGCCGAAATATTTCATTCCGGTACACGGCGAGCAGAAGCATCTTATAAAGCATGCACAGCTTGCAATAGATATGGGAATGCCCCGTTCAAACATATTCATAGGGGACATAGGAAATGTTGTAGAGCTTAATAAGGAATATATGAAACAGCTTCCGAGCATACCGGCAGGCAAAGTGCTTGTTGACGGACTCGGAGTAGGCGATGTCGGAAGTATAGTTCTCCGTGACAGAAAACATCTTGGTCAGGATGGTCTTATAGTGGTTGTCGTTACACTCGACAGCGAGGACGGACATATAGTTGCAGGTCCGGATATAGTTTCAAGAGGCTTCGTATATGTAAGAGAAAGCGAACCGCTTATGGATGACGCAAGACAGGCGGTTATAGAAACTCTTGAGGACTGTGAAGTACAGGGAACACACGAATGGGGCGTTATCAAGAACACAATAAAAGACGAGCTTTCAAAGCTGCTTTATGATAAGACCAGAAGAAGTCCTATGATACTTCCAATAATTATGGAAATATAACTGCGTAAAAAATTGCGGGAATATTTCCTTCGGTGGTGACCGACGTGAGAAAAAAAGAAAATAAAAATTATGTATTTGCCTTGTTTCTGATATTTTCAGTCGCAATGTTCGCAATGGCGATAGCTTCTCTTAGCCATAATATACTTGTGTTCGTGGGAGAGCTTTTATTTGCGGCTGTAGCAATGATGATTGCAGTTATGGCAATAAGAAATATAAGGCTTTACATTTCAAAGGTATTGATGGGCGCATCAAGAAAGCTTTTCAGGGACGATAAGCGCACAATAGACGATATATGTGTGCCGTTGGTCGTGCTTGGTGAGCATTATGAGATAATAGCCGCCAATAAGCGATTTTTTGAAGCTGTAGGCTCCGAGGAAGAAGCTCTCGGCGGAAATCTTACGGATTTTCTTACCAATGATAATCCCGAATCTGTTTTTGACGATAACGGTACCGATACCTTTTACAATGAAAAATGGTTCATAGCCTTTGGCATGAGGTTTGACGGCGGCGCGATAGTCTATTTTATAGATGACGACACCTATAAAAAGAATTCGGATGAATTCTTAGCGTCAAGACCTGTCGTTGCGCTCGTTGCCTTTGACAATAAGGCGGAGATAGAGCGTGAAACAGAGGACGGCGAGGCAAGCAGGATAACCGTTGAGGTAGAACAGGCAATAGTAAAATGGGTATCGTCAACTACAGGCTTTTATAAAAAGATAAGCGGCGGACGGTATATAGTCGTTATGGAGGAAAGAAATATCATTAAGTTCATAGAAGAAAAATTCAAGATACTTGATGATATACGCTCCATAAAGATAAACGACAGAATGAATGCGACTATCTCTATCGGAGTAGGACAGGGCGGCAGCAGCTACAAGGAGAATGAGCTTTGGGCAAGGCAGGCGCTTGATATGGCGCTCGGCAGAGGAGGAGATCAGGTCGCCGTAAAGGAAGCTGAGTCATACAAATTCTTCGGCGGAGTGTCGAAGGGCATAGAAAAGCGTGACAAGGTAAGGACAAGAGTTATCGCATCCTCTCTCATAAACCATATAAACAACTGCAGCAATGTTCTTATAATGGGACACAGATATTCCGACCTTGATGCGGTAGGCGCATCCGTAGGTATGTGGAGCGCAGTTTCAAAGGGACTCCATAAGGAGGCTTATATAGTTATAAACCGTCAGCAGACGCTTGCAAAATCGCTTGTCGCAAGCTTTGAAAAAGCAGGACTTTCCTCTATGTTCAAATCAGAGGATGAAGCCCTCGACATAATAGACGAAAAGACACTTCTTATAATAGTAGATACGCACTCACCTAATTTCCTTGAATCAAAGGCAGTATATGAAAGGTGCGGACGTGTAGTAGTAATAGACCACCACAGAATGATGGTAAACCATATAGACAAGGCGCTTGTGTTCTATCACGAGCCGTATGCATCATCCGCTTCGGAAATGACAGCGGAGCTTGTACAGTATCTCGGAAACGACACTCTCAGCAGACTTGAAAGTGAAGCGCTGCTTGCAGGAATAATGCTCGACACAAAGAACTTTGTTCTCAGGACGGGCGTAAGGACGTTTGAAGCGGCGGCATATCTGCGCAGAAAAGGCGCCAACACCCTCACCGTCAAGGAGATGTTCTCCGGCAGCATCGA
>ONVG01000183.1 GCA_900321195.1 uncultured Eubacteriales bacterium | reverse complement strand
TACTGCTATGCACGCACATCCGGTGCGGCGGCGCACGGCGCCGGTTTCCTACGTCCGCCGACACGCCCCTTGCGGTGCGCTTTACGGCTATTTTATCAAAATTTACAAGTTCTTGTTTCTATTAAACTTTGCCGCACCTGATATATAGCTTGTTTAGCGTGGATAAAGTTATGGTCTGCAATCAGAGCGGAGCGCAGCGAGCGACAACGCGAATCGGGAGCGGCAGCTTGCCGGCGGAGTGAGCGACAACGCGAATCGGGAGCGGCAGCTTGCCGCCGGAGATGGGGGGATTTGTGATGAAAATAAAAATGTGTGGTATGATGAGGGCGGAGGATATAGCCGCTGTAAATGAGATAAAGCCCGATTATATAGGCTTTGTGTTTGCGAAGAAAAGCAGGCGCTGTATATCAAAGGAAAAAGCCGCCGAACTGAGGGCTGCGCTTGACAGTGATGTAAAGGCTGTGGGAGTATTTGTAAACGAAGATGTAAAAGCTGTTGCAGAATTTCTGAAATGTGGTATAATAGATATCGCACAGCTTCACGGAAGTGAAGACAATGAATATATCCTCAGCCTTAAAGCCATGACTGATAAGCCCGTTATAAAGGCATTCCGCATACAGACGGAAGACAATATAATGCCCGTAATGGAGAGCTGTGCGGATATGGTGCTCCTTGACGCAGGCGCAGGCGACGGAAAAACATTCGACTGGTCGCTGACAGGCAGGGTAACAAGACCGTATTTTCTTGCAGGCGGATTAACTCCCGAAAATGCAGGCGAAGCGGTAAAGGCTCTGCACCCTTACGGACTTGATGTCAGCTCAGGAATAGAAACTGACGGATATAAAGACAGGATAAAGATGGCGGCTTTCAAGGCTGCCGCAGGAAAGGAAGAAGAAAAATGACAAATCCAAACGGACGATTTGGCATACACGGCGGACAGTATATTCCCGAAACACTGATGAATGCCGTTATCGAGCTTGAAGAAGCCTATAACAGATATAAAAACGACCCTGATTTCTGTAAGGAGCTTGAAACTCTTTTCAACGACTACGCGAACAGACCGTCAAGACTTTACTATGCGGAGAATATGACAAAGGAGCTTGGCGGCGCAAAGATATATTTAAAGCGTGAGGATCTCAACCATACGGGAGCGCATAAGATAAACAATGTTCTCGGACAGGCACTTCTTGCGAAAAAAATGGGCAAAAAAAGACTTATCGCAGAAACAGGCGCAGGACAGCACGGTGTAGCTACTGCAACAGCGGCGGCGCTTATGGGCATGGAATGCGTTGTTTTCATGGGCGAAGAGGATACAAAAAGACAGGCTCTCAACGTGTACAGAATGAAGCTTTTAGGCTCGGAAGTAGTGCCGGTAAAGAGCGGTACTGCAACGCTCAAGGATGCAGTTTCCGAAGCCATGAGAGAATGGACTTCAAGAATAGACGATACTCATTACTGTCTTGGCTCGGTAATGGGACCTCACCCGTTCCCGACTATAGTCCGTGACTTTCAGTCTGTCATATCAAAGGAGATAAAACAGCAGATGCTTGAAAAAGAGGGCAGACTTCCCGATGCTGTTCTTGCATGTGTGGGCGGCGGCTCAAACGCTATAGGCAGCTTTTACCATTTCATTGAGTGTAAGGACGTGCGTCTTATCGGCTGTGAAGCGGCAGGCAGAGGAATAGATACCTTTGAAACAGCGGCTACTATTTCTACAGGAAAGCTCGGAATATTCCACGGCATGAAGTCATATTTCTGTCAGGACGATATGGGACAGATAGCGCCTGTATATTCTATCTCGGCAGGACTTGACTATCCCGGAGTAGGCCCTGAGCATGCATATCTCCATGATATCGGCAGAGCGGAATATGTCGCAGTTACCGATGATGAAGCCGTGAATGCATTTGAATATCTTTCAAAAACAGAGGGAATAATCCCTGCAATAGAGTCGGCTCATGCAGTAGCTCATGCAATAAAGCTTGCTCCGACAATGGATAAGGATAAAATAATGGTCGTCACCATTTCGGGCAGAGGAGATAAGGACTGTGCGGCTATAGCACGATATAAAGGAGAGGACATTTATGACTAAGATAAGACAGGCATTTGAAAACGGAAAGGCGTTCATCCCCTTTATAACCTGCGGCGACCCCGACCTTGAAACAACGGCGGCGGCTGTAAGGGCGGCGGCAGAGAACGGCGCCGACCTGATAGAGCTTGGAATACCGTTTTCCGACCCTACGGCAGAGGGACCTGTTATACAGGGCGCAAATATCCGCGCGTTAAATGGCGGAGTAAACACAGACAAGGTATTCGGTCTTGTGAGAGAGCTTAGAAAAGATGTAAAAATACCGCTTGTATTCATGACTTATGCAAATGTAGTGTTCTCATACGGCGCAGAAAGATTTATAAGCACATGTGCGCAGACGGGTATTGACGGCATAATCCTTCCCGATATCCCGTTTGAAGAAAAGGATGAATTTCTTCCGGTATGCCGCAAGTATGATGTAGCGCTCATTTCGCTTATAGCGCCCACATCCGAAAACCGTATCGGCATGATAGCAAAGGAAGCCGAGGGCTTCATATACCTTGTATCAAGTCTTGGAGTTACAGGTGTACGCAGTGAGATAAAGACCGACCTTTCCTCTATCGTAAGTGTTATACGCGAAAACACGGATATACCCGTTGCAGTTGGTTTCGGCATCTCAACACCTCAGCAGGCGCATGATATGGCTGCTTTATCGGACGGTGCGATAGTCGGCTCGGCAGTTGTAAAGCTCCTTGAAAAATACGGAAAAGACGCTCCGGAATATATCGGTGAATATGTACGCTCCATGAAGCGCGGAGTTATTGGCTGAATAAAATATAGAAAGCGGAAAAGCGGAAAAGCGGAAAGCGGAATTGATATCTTATCCCGCTTTCCGCTGATTTTTTATTAAAAACCTATTGACATAGTGGGTAATAGGTGTTATAATCATTAAAGCTGATAACAAAGGAGCTGACATAATGAATATTTATGCGGATAATGCCGCAACGACGAAGATGAGCGCAGCGGCAATAAGGGTGATGACGGAATGTATGAACGAATACTACGGCAATCCGTCGAGCCTTTACAGGATAGGTCAGAGGGCAAAGGAAAAGCTTGAAGATGCAAGGCTTGAAATAGCCAAACTGATAAATGCCGA
>ONVG01000179.1 GCA_900321195.1 uncultured Eubacteriales bacterium | reverse complement strand
ACTAACCACTAACCACTTATATATACTGAGTTCGCTGCAATGTACATGACGCTTTCAGCAATACTGCTTTGAGCTTTTGATGCCGACGGGATTTCGTGATATGATGAAACAGGCTTATCCGAGCCTGAACAGCCGCATGTACTCATTACAGCAGCAGAGGCAAGTATAAGCATATTTTTGTTTCTGTTCATAAAAAGCTTCCTTTCATCATATCAGGTTTTTTATACCGTCACATATTCTTCTTGCAAGCACAGCATTATTCATTGTGTAAAGATGTATGCCGTCAACATCATTTGCAAGCAGGTCTATTATCTGATTTATCGCATAAGCCATTCCTGCATCAAAAAGCCCTGCTTCGTTGTTCTCGTACCTTGTGATTATCCTTTTAAGATTTTCGGGCATTACCGCTCCGCAAAGATTTACCATACGGTTTATCGAGGAAGCCTTTGTTACAGGCATTATACCCGGCGTTATCGGTACGTTTATATCGGCTATCTTACATTCGTCAAGCATTCTGTAGAAATTATCGTTGTCAAAGAAAAGCTGTGAAATGAGTAAATCTGTTCCTGCTTTTACTTTCTTTCTGAGATTTCTTACTTCCTCTATCCTGCTTTTGCCCTGCGTAGAGGGATGTACCTCCGGATAGCATGCGCCTGCTATGCAAAGGTCTGTTTTGCTCCTGAGATATGATATAAGGTCGCTTGCATGGACAAAATCATTTTTTACAGGAACGCCCTCTCTTTTGTCTCCTCTCAGAGCAAGTATGTTTTCTATACCCTCATATTCAAGCACCTTTACAAATTCGTCTATCTCATTTTTGTCATAGCAAAGACATGTCAGATGGACAACAGGCTCTATGCCGTATTCCTTTTTTATCATTTTGGCTGTTTCTATAGTCCTGTTGTTGTTTGAGCTTCCGCCTGCTCCGAATGTCACGCTTATGAAGTCGGGCTTCAGTTCCGCGAGAACGTCGAGCGTATCGGTTATATTTACAAGCTCCTTCTCTTTCGGAGGAAATATCTCGAAAGAAAGCACCTGCTTTTTCTTTTTGTGTATCTCACTTATTTTCATTTTATCCTTTCCTTTCAATGACGCCGATGAACTCAGAGCTTTTCAAGCCTTTCAAGTATATTCTGTGTCATTTGGTTTGAGCTTTTTATAATATTTATAGTCACAGGGTCCTGTTTTCCTCCGAAATATTTTTCAAGAACCTTATGGAACACAGAGCCCTCCTCAGATACATACGCAAACAAAGTCATGCATGATCTGAGCTTCTTATCGTCAGGGAAACCGAATACATACGAAGCATCATTTGTATCAAGCTGCATAAGAGCATTGCTTATCTCTTTCAGATTGCCGCCTAAATATTCATCATCAAGAAAAGCCTTTGCTTCCTCGGCGGAGCTTATCGCATATCGCTTGGATATCTGACTGCAGCCGAGTCCGTGCATTTGCGGAAATATGTACCACATCCAATGAGATGTTTTGCGTCCCTGCTTTATCTCTTTCAATGCTGTTTCATACGAATTTTCGTGAGCCTCTTTAAATCTTGACAAATCAAATTTCCCGCTCATTTTTCAGCACTCCTTTTATTCTGTTATTATAAACTGAAAACCATTTTAAGACAGTTGAAATCTCCTGCGCGCTTGTATTTTATCTCTGACGCTATCTTCTTTACAAGCGATATTCCCATGCCGCCCGTATCAAGAGCTTCAAAATCCTTTTCCTTTATTTCGGTATTTACAGGGTCAAAGGGCTTTCCGTTGTCGATAAATTCAGCATACAGTTCTTCGCCGTCCCTGCCGCAGTAAAAGACTGTTTCCGATGCTCCCGAATAGCTTACTATGTTAGTAAATATCTCTTCGCAGGCAAGTATTATATTTTTCCATTTCATGCTGCCCGACGCTTCCGCGCGGATAAGCTCATTTATCCTATCCTGCTCATCCAAGTCCGCTTTGAGAACAAGACGATTCTCCGTACCTTTAAAGAACGCCGAAAGTATAGTAATATCGTCAAACTGTTCCCTGCCGCTGTAGAAATCATTTACCGAGCCTTTGAGAGTATTTACCGCTTCGCATGAATCCTTTGTGCCTTTCAGCGCTTTGAGCAAACGTTTTTCGCCGTAAAGCTCATTATCCGTATTTACAGCCTCGGTAACACCGTCGGTATAAAGAAGCATGCCGCTGTCCGGCTGTAAAATCAGCGAGCCGTTCTTTATGTCTGCATCCTCAAAAAGTCCGACAGCTATTCCTGGGTCAGGTCTGAAAAGCCTTGTTTTATCATTACTGATGATAACAGGCGCATTATGTCCGGCGTTCGCATAGCATACAAGTCCTGTATCAACATCCATTACCGCAAGGAAAACAGTTGCGAACATGCCCTCAGGATTTGAGCTGCACACCTCGTCATTAACGGCGTTAAGCACCTCGGCAGGACTTGAACCGCTGATAAGCTTTTCACGTATTGAGGTCTTTACCATTACCATGAACAGCGCCGCTGTTATGCCCTTTCCCGAAACATCGCCTGCCGCAAGACAAAGTTCATGTCCGTCAAGCATAAAGCATTCATAGAAATCTCCGCCTATGAGCCTTGCAGGCTTTTCCGATGCATAAGCATTGAAGCTTTTTTTGCTTATTTCCGTTTTTTCTGGCACTATGCCGTACTGTATTCTTTCGGCTATCTCCATTTGTGTGCTTGCCTGTACCTGATAGGATGTCAGCTTGTTTATATTTTCTATATAGCGGCCTATATCATCCGTCATCTTATCGAAGGAGTCGGCTATTTCCCCTATCTCGTCATTTTTACTCATATTCAGTTTTTCGCCCGATATGTCGCTGCTCTCGGCAAAGCTGTTCATTTTCTGTGAAATGAGCTTTATCGGTTTGAGTATATTTTTTCTTATAATTATAAGAAGTATCACGAGATTTAACAAAAGTATAGATATTATCGGCAGACTTATATACAGTGTTCTTCTCATAACACTGCGGTTTATCTTTTCAACATCAAATTCGGCTGCCACTATAAAATGAGTGTCCGAATCGCTGATCGTTCCGATAGGATAAGCCCAGCAGTAAGTTTTTCCGAATTCGGTATCATCTATCCAGAGAGCGTCCTCAGTATTTCCGTGAGCGGCAGCAAGTACGGCATCGGGTATATCATCGACCTTTATGACAGTACCGTAAGGCCGTTTTTCCTCGACCAATTTATTTAATTCATCATCAGAGGAGACCACGAAAATGTATGTGTATTCGCTTTTTTCCTCATCAAGTGAAAACAGGTAAAGATACTGGAAGTCAAAGTTCCTGCA
>ONVG01000053.1 GCA_900321195.1 uncultured Eubacteriales bacterium | reverse complement strand
GTTTGATAGAAAAAAGAACTTGTAAATTTTGATACAATAGCCGTAAAGCGCACCGTAAGGGGCGTGTCGGCGGACGTAGGAAACCAGCGCTGTGCGCCGCCGCACCGGATGTGCGTGCATAGCAGTAAGAATTAGTGTAAAGTAAGCGCGCTTTGCCGCGCGTGAACGTAATAGGCACCGGCAGCTTGCCGGCGCGTGAACGTAATCGACTGCGGAGGCACTCCGCCGGCTGAGTATCTGTAAAATGTTTTATTACAAAATCCCCTCAAGAAGTATCTTTATTCCTATCAGCATAAGTATTATACCGCCTGTAAGCTGTGCGCCTTTCTGATATTTTGTACCGAATATGCTTCCAAGCTTGACACCGGCAGCAGAAAATACAAATGTCGTTGCGCCTATCGTCAGAACAGCAGGTATTATGCTTACATTAAGGAATGCAAATGAAACCCCGACAGCAAGCGCATCTATGCTTGTGGCTATAGCCATTAAAAGCATCGTCTTTACATCCATATCGGCGCTGACTTTTTCTTCCTTGCCGAATACCTCCCTTACCATATTTCCGCCTATCAGGAAAAGCAGAACAAATGCTATCCAGTGGTCATAATGGTCGATAAAGCCCGCAAACATTCCTGCAAGCAGAAAACCTATAAGCGGCATAAGTCCCTGAAAGCCGCCGAACCACAAGCCTGCTTTGACCATATGCTTCGGCTTTATCTTTCCGAGCGACAATCCCTTGCACACCGATACTGCGAATGCATCCATTGACAATCCTATAGCTATAATAAATATCTCGTACCAACTCATTTTTGACTTCCTCCCGAAATGTAATGCGTTAATTATTATATCATCACTCTCACGTCAAATCAACACAAATAAAAAATTCTCTGCTTTTCCGAATGTTGATAAACTACATACTTGTTTTTTTACAAAAATTATGTTAATATGTCATTAAACAATTATACAAGTATAAAACAGGAGTGATATATAAATGAAAACATTAAGAACCATAATATCTGTCTTAACAGCCTTGATAAACATAACCGCATGTCTGGCTCTGATAAAAAAGCTAAGTGAAGAAGTAAAGCCCAATGATGCAGATTACTACATGAGATGATTTTTTAATGCGGAGGTATGAAATGTCCGAAAAAAGCAAGGCGCTGCCGCACGAACACGGGAGCTGCAAAAGCTCGATAATCGAATGCATGCCCGATATCGAAACTGTAAAAACAGTCGCTGACGCATTGAAGCAGCTCGGCGACCCAAGCAGACTGCGTATTTTCTGGCTGCTTTGTCACTGTGAGGAATGTGTTATCAATATTGCATCAATAACCGATATGTCAAGTCCTGCCGTATCGCATCATCTCCGTCTTTTAAAAAGCGCCGGACTGATAGTTTCCAACAGAAACGGCAAGGAAATGTACTATCGCGCAGCCGATACTGAAATAGTTGATAAGCTCCATCACACGATAGAGGATATCGCAAGAATATCCTGTCCACCCAATTAATATTTTTAATATTTTTTCATAACACAAAAAATGCATGGCGAACCGTGATATTGCGTTCACCATGCATTTATTCTTTATTCTATATTATTTGAGCGCAGTGTTTCAGTACATTCCGCCCATTGACGGGTCTACTGCCGGAGCTGCTGATGCAGGCTCTTTGATGTCAGCAACAAGTGACTCTGTTGTGAGTATCATTGATGCAACGGATGCTGCATTCTGGAGTGCAGAACGTGTTACCTTTGTAGGATCAACAATACCGCTGTCCATCATGTCTGCATATTCCTCTGCTTCAAGACCTGCATTTGCTGCTATCTGACGTACAGGCTCTTCAAGTGCTTTAAGAACTATCTTTGCGCCTGTCTTTTCATCGCCTTCAAGTGTATCAACAAGTGCAGCCACAGAGCTGATAGTATTGAGAAGTGCTGTACCGCCGCCTGCTACTATGCCTTCCTCTACTGCTGCCTTTGTTGCTGCAAGAGCATCCTCTATGCGGAGCTTCTTCTCCTTCATTTCTACCTCTGTTGCAGCGCCTACTTTGATAACAGCTACGCCGCCTGCAAGCTTTGCAAGACGCTCATGGAGCTTTTCTCTGTCAAAGTCTGATGTTGAGGACTCTATCTGAGCGCGTATCTGTGAAACTCTGCCCTTTATCTCATCGGGATCGCCTGCACCGTCAACAATGATAGTGTTCTCCTTGTCTACCTTTACCTGACGAGCGCGTCCGAGCTGTGCAAGTGTAGCATCCTTGAGTTCAAGGCCTATCTCAGAGGAAATTACCTGACCGCCTGTAAGAACAGCGATATCACGGAGCATTTCCTTTCTTCTGTCACCGAAGCCCGGTGCTTTAACGCCTACGCATGTGAATGTACCGCGGAGCTTGTTAAGGATAAGAGTTGTAAGAGCCTCGCCCTCGATATCCTCAGCGATGATAACGAGCTTCTGACCTGCCTTTACTATTTCTTCAAGGAGCGGGAGTATTTCCTGGATATTGGATATCTTCTTGTCTGTGATAAGGATGTAAGCATCATCGATAACTGCTTCCATCTTATCTGTATCTGTGCACATATAAGGTGTGATGTAGCCTCTGTCGAACATCATACCCTCAACCACTTCGGAATATGTTTCGGCAGTCTTGGACTCCTCAACAGTGATAACACCGTCATTTCCTACCTTTTCCATAGCCTCAGCTATAAGGTTGCCTATAAACTCATCACCGGCAGAAATAGTTGCAACTCTTGCGATATCCTTTGAGCCTTCTACCTGCTTTGAGTTATTTTTAAGAGCCTCTACTGTAGCGTCAACAGCCTTGCTGATACCCTTTTTGAGTATCATGGGGTTAGCGCCTGCCGTTACGTTCTTCATACCCTCACGGATAAGAGCCTGAGCAAGAAGTGTAGCAGTTGTTGTACCGTCACCGGCAACATCATTTGTCTTTATAGATACTTCTTTAACGAGCTGTGCACCCATATTCTCGAATGCATCGTCAAGCTCTATCTCCTTAGCGATAGTTACACCATCGTTTGTGATAAGGGGAGCGCCGAATTTCTTGTCAAGGACTACATTTCTGCCCTTAGGACCGAGTGTTATTTTAACTGTATTTGCAAGCTGGTCGATACCGCTCAAAAGAGCCTTTCTTGCTTCCTCACCGTATACCATCTGTTTAGCCATGATAAATTACCTCCGTTATACTTTGATATTACTCTACGATAGCGAGTATATCTGACTGACGAACGATAGAATATTCCTCGCCGTCAAGCTTTACATCTGTGCCTGAATATCTGCTTGTGATGACTTTATCGCCGACATTTACAAACATCTTTACTTCCTTGCCGTCAACGATACCGCCGGGGCCTACAGCAACGATAGTTGCGAACTGCGGCTTCTCCTGAGATGCTGCTGTAAGAACTATACCGCTTTTTGTTGTTTCCTCTGCTTCCTCTGTCTTGACAACAACCCTGTCGAGTAATGGCTTAATAGTCATAATATATTGCCTCCTTTAAGCAATCATTAAAAGAATTTCATTAAATTAGCACTCTCTTTCCCTGAGTGCTAATTTAATTATAACCATTTTTTTAAAAAAATCAAGTACTATTGCAAAATTTTTTACAAATCATTCAATATTTTGCACATCATTATGCCATATATAAATTATACAGCCTTTGCCGCGCGATTATTCCGATAAAAAATCCGCTGCAAATCGTTACAGCGGATTTTTTTATTATATTATTTTGTTTTGCCTATATCGGTTCTGTAGTGCGCTCCCTCAAAGCTTATCTTTGAAACAGCTGTGTACGCCTTTGCAAGTGCTTCTTCAAGAGTCTTAGCTTCGGCAGTTACGCCTAAAACACGTCCTCCGTTGGTGTAGAACTTTCCTTTTTCAAGCTTTGTGCCTGCGTGGAATATCTCCGCTCCGCTTATCTGACCGTTCTCGTCAAGTCCTGTTATTTCAAGTCCTTTCTTATATGCAAGCGGATAGCCGCCCGACGCCATAACTACACATGCTGCAGCTTCTTCCTTCCACTCGATACTGACCTGTGAAAGTCTTTCGTCAATTACGGCTTCGATTATATCAACAAGGTCTGTTTTAAGTCTTGGCAGAACCACCTGAGCTTCCGGATCTCCGAAACGCGCATTATATTCTATTACCTTCGGGCCGTCGGGCGTTATCATAAGTCCGAAATACAGACAGCCCTTGAATGTGCGGTTCTCGCTGTTCATAGCTGCGACTGTCGGCTCGAAAATAGTCTTTCTGCATATCTCGGCTATTTCCGGAGTGTAGTACGGGTTCGGGCTTATAGTACCCATGCCGCCCGTATTGAGTCCCTCGTCATTGTCATAGGCTCTCTTATGATCCTTTGACGATACCATAGGAACAAGCGATATTCCGTCTGTGAACGCAAGAACAGATACTTCAGGACCTGTAAGATATTCCTCGACAACTACCTTATTTCCGGAGTCGCCGAATTTCTTGTCCTCCATTATCTCCTTTACGGCTTCTCTTGCCTCTTTATGTGTCTGAGCTATTATAACGCCCTTTCCAAGAGCAAGTCCGTCAGCCTTGATAACAACAGGATATCTGTTTTTATTCTCGATATATTCAACAGCCTTTGCAGGGTCGTCAAATACCTCATAATCTGCTGTAGGTATATTGTACTTCTTCATAAGGTTCTTTGAAAAGACCTTGCTGCTCTCTATTACAGCAGCTTCTGCGCGGGGGCCGAATGCGCGTATGCCGTTGGCTGTAAGAGTGTCTACCATTCCGGCTGCAAGCGGATCATCAGGAGCAACAAATACTATGTCAACTGCATTTTCCTTTGAAAATGCAACTATGCCCTCCTTGTCCATAACGCCTATATCAATGCATTCCGCGTCTTTTGATATACCGCCGTTTCCGGGAGCCGCATATATCTTATCTACCTTAGGACTTTCCTTTATCTTGCGGATTATAGCGTGTTCACGTCCGCCGCTGCCCAATACAAGTATTCTCATACAAAACTCCTCCGAATCAGTGATGGAAAAGACGGATGCCTGTAAACGCCATTGTCATGTTATACTTATTGCAGGTATCGATAACATTGTCGTCACGGATAGAGCCGCCGGGCTGTGCTATATACTGAACGCCGCTGCGCTTTGCTCTTTCGATATTGTCGCCAAACGGGAAGAATGCATCCGAGCCGAGAGATACTCCGCTGAATGTTGCGAGCCATGCCTTTTTCTCCTCTTTTGTGAGCGGTTCGGGCTTTGTTGTGAAGAACTGCTCCCATGTGCCGTCTGCAAGAACGTCCTCATAATCATCGGAGATATAAACATCTATAGTATTGTCACGGTCGGGACGGCGGATATCATCCCTGAAAGGAAGTGCAAGCACCTTCGGACACTGACGGAGATACCATATATCAGCCTTGTTTCCTGCAAGACGTGTGCAGTGTATTCTTGACTGCTGACCTGCGCCTACACCTATAGCCTGTCCGTCCTTTGCATAGCATACGGAGTTTGACTGTGTGTATTTGAGAGTGATAAGCGCGATTATAAGGTCACGCTTTGCATCTTCGGGAAAGTCCTTGTTCTCTGTAACTATATTTTTGAGCATTTCCTCATCTATTTTAAGGTCATTTCTGCCCTGCTCGAAGGAAATGCCGTATACCTGCTTGCGCTCGATAGCGGCAGGCTTGTATGATGCGTCTATCTTTACTACATTGTATGTACCCTTGCGCTTTGTTTTGAGTATTTCAAGAGCTTCATCCGTGTAGTCGGGTGCGATTATGCCGTCAGATACTTCTCTCTGCAAAAGAAGTGCTGTCTGCTTGTCACATGTATCGGAGAGTGCTACCCAGTCGCCGTATGATGACATTCTGTCTGCGCCTCTTGCCTTTGCATAAGCGCTTGCTATCGGTGAAAGCTCCAGGTCATCAACAAAGTATATCTTTTTGAGTGTATCGGAAAGCTCTGTTGCGACTGCTGCGCCTGCCGGACTTACATGTTTGAATGATGCAGCAGCAGGAAGTCCTGTTGCCGATTTAAGCTCTGAAACGAGCTGCCAGCTGTTGAATGCATCAAGGAAGTTTATATATCCCGGTCTGCCGTTGAGGACTGTAACCGGAAGCTCCGAACCGTCCTCCATAAATATTCTTGACGGCTTCTGATTCGGGTTGCAGCCGTATTTAAGTTCAAGCTCATTTGCCATAATACTCTTCTCCTTGTAATTTTATTAATTTATTAATTATTCTTGTTTACTATCCTGTCTTCAAATTCGCCTGTTTCAAGGTCGGTAAATCTTGTGTAGAGTGATACCTTGTTGTCCTCGTTGAGCGCGCTCCAGATGTTGTCTGTAAAGGTATCTATATCGCCCTCGATATTCACAAGCTCAGGCTCACCTTCAAATGAGGGTATCGGATTGCCGTCACACTTGTATGTATGGATAAAATGTCCCTCGCCTGCAACGGGCTGTGCATATTCATAGAAGAAACGGAGTACAGATTCCTCTCTGCCGCAGTTACTTTTGAGTATTGAAAGCTTATATGAGAAATCGCCGTCCCTGAATTCCATTATGCCTGAAATTCTCGGTGTGAAGTTCGGCGGGTCAGGCTCGAATGTCCTTGTTCTGAGCGCGTCCTCGAATGTTTTTCCTTCAAGTATGAAATCTCTTATGGTATCTGTCTGGTCGCCGTTAGTAACTATCGTTGCATTTTCAAGCGTGCGTACAGGCGCATAGATTATGAGTGACGGGTCAACAAGCTTTGATGGGTCGAATGCCTGTGTTTTAAGGTCCTTTCCCTCTGCCACAAACACTCTGTTGCGGCTGTTCTCACTTCTGCCCATTATAAAATAGCCTGTTACTGCCTTTTTGCCGTCTGCGCTCCTGCCGATTATAATTCCTCTGCCCGGATAGGTGGTTGAGGATATTTCCGCTTTAAGCTCTGTCATTTCATCATTTCCTTTCAGTGTCAGTTTTTTATATATACTCTGTTATCTCTGACTTCAAGTCTGTCATCACAGAAAAGTGATACAGCCTGCGGAAGTATTTTCCACTCCGCCTGCTCCATTATTCTTTTCTGAAGTACTTCGGGCGTATCATCCTCCATGACTTCAACAGCCTTTTGCAGTATGATAGGTCCGCCGTCGCATTCCTCCGTAACAAAATGTACTGTTGCGCCCGATACCTTTACGCCCTTTTTGAGTGCTTCCTCGTGTACTTTAAGGCCGTAATATCCCTTTCCGCAAAAGCTTGGTATAAGCGCCGGATGAACATTCATCATCCTGTTGGGGTATGCCTTTACTACAAGCTCGTCTATTATAGTCATAAAGCCTGCATATACAACAAGATCGGCTTTTTCTTCATCGAGTGCTTTCAGAAGTGCCCTGCTGTATTCAACAGAATCACGGTACAGTTTTCTTTCAAGTACTCTTGATTTTATTCCGTGATTTTTTGCCCTTTCAAGAGCATATACTCCCGGCTTCGAGGATATTACGCAGGTTATCCTGCCGTTTTTTATTATGCCGCTTTCCTGAGCGTCTATGAGTGCCTGTAGATTTGTTCCGCCGCCCGAAACAAGTACAGTGATATTTTTCATTGAGTATTCTCCTTTGTCACTCTCAGTATTCGATAATAACGCCCTCATCGCTCTCAACAAGCTCGCCAAGCACATAAGCTTCTTCGCCTGCGGCTTTGAGTACCTCTATTGCCTTATCAACATCAGCCTTATCCACAACTACAGCCATGCCCACGCCCATATTGAATGTATTGAACATATCTCTTTCGGGGATATTTCCTGTCTTTGCGATAATGTCGAATATCGGGAGGACCTGTACATCACTGCGCTTTATCTTTGCCGAAAGACCGTCGGGAAGTGAGCGCGGTATATTCTCGTAAAATCCGCCGCCTGTGATGTGTGATACCGACTTTACCTTTACACTTTCGATAAGCTTCATTATTGCCTTTACATATATCCTTGTAGGCGTGAGAAGTGATTCGCCGAGAGTTGTTCCAAGCTCATCATAGTACTGCTTTACAGTATTTTCATCTATGCCGAAAACCTTGCGTACAAGTGAAAATCCGTTTGAATGTACGCCGCTCGACTTTATAGCTATCATCACATCTCCTGCCTTCTGAGTTTCGGGCTTGAGTATCTTATCCTTGTCAACAACACCTACCGCAAAGCCTGCAAGGTCGTATTCATCTTCGGGCATAAGTCCGGGATGTTCGGCTGTTTCGCCGCCGACAAGGGCGCATTCGCTCTGTACGCAGCCCTCTGCAACGCCCGAAACTATCTTTGCTACCTTTTCGGGATAATTCTTTCCTATAGCGATATAATCAAGGAAGAACTGCGGCTTTGCGCCGCAGCAGATTATATCATTCACGCACATTGCAACACAGTCGATACCTACCGTATCATGCTTGTCAAGAAGGAAAGCAAGCTTTATCTTTGTTCCTACTCCGTCAGTTCCCGAAACAAGAACAGGCTTGCTTATACCTGTTGTATCTATCTCGAAAAGACCGCCGAAACCGCCTATTCCAGAAAGAACTCCCTTTGTCATTGTCCTTGCGACATACTGCTTCATAAGCTCGACCGACTTGTAGCCTGCGGTAACGTCAACGCCTGCTGCCTTATAGCTGTCACTGTAGCTTTTCATATTTATCCTCCAAATTTTTATTTTTGCCTTTTATCATTCTTCTATTTTCTTCGAGTACTTGTCTTCTCTTGTGGTATCGACTATCTCAAGAGGATAATTACCCGTAAAGCATGCATCACAGAAAGATATATTGCTGCCCTTTACTATCTCCTTCATGCTTTCCAGAGAGAGAAATCCCAAAGAATCAGCTCCCATATATTCGCACATCTGCTCTATGCTCATATTTGAGGCGATAAGGTCATCCTTCTGTGTCGTATCCGTATTGAGATAGCACGGACTTATAAACGGCGGAGATGCCACTCTCATATGCACTTCCTTAGCGCCTGCATTTCTGAGAAGCTCTACTATGTGCCTGCTCGTTTTGCCTTTAAGTACAGAGTCGTCTATAACGATAACTCTCTTTCCGTCAACATTGCTTTTCAGCGCATTGAGCTTTATACGCATAAGATATTCGGAATTTTTCTTTCTGTCGTTGAAAGCTCTGCCTATATATTTATTCTTGATTATACCCGGCGCATAGGGTATGCCAGACTCCATTGAATAGCCTATAGCGGACTCTATTCCGCAGTCGGGAACTCCGCATACTATATCCGCGTCAACGGGGTAGAGCTTTGCAAGCTCACGGCCTGCCTGCTGTCTTGCAAAGTTTACTGACACTCCGTCAACAACACTGTCGGGACGTGAGAAATAAACATATTCAAAAAGACAAAGCGCAGACTTTCCGCCGCAGTTTTTATCATAGCTTTTTATTCCGTTTTTATCTATAACTATCATTTCGCCGGGACGGACGTCTCTTATAAACTCTCCGCCCATGCTGTCAAACACGCATGACTCGGATGCAACAGCATAACTTTTACCTATCTTTCCAAGACACAGCGGACGTATTCCCATAGGGTCACGCACACCGATAAGCTTATTAGGCGCCATAAGAACAACGGAATATGCGCCCTTCATACTGCTTACCGCAATTTCAACGGCTTCTTCTATAGAGGACGCTTTTATTCTCGCCCTTGCAACAAGATATGCGATTATCTCCGTATCGCCGTAAGACTGGAATATAGCTGCTCCGTGCTGGAGATCCTCTCTCAGCTTACTGTAATTCGTCAGTGCGCCGTTCATGCACAGTGCAAGCTGACCTTTTATATATCTCATAACAAGAGGCGCAAGGTTTTCATGGTTGACTTGCCCGCCTGCGGAATATTTTACATGTCCTATAGCTATCTGTCCGTTTCCGAGCCTTGAAAGCTCTTTTTCGTGCAATGCTTCGGGTATCATTCCGAAGTCCTTATAGTATGTGATATTGCCGTTATTGCTGACAGCTATACCTGCTCCTGCCTGTCCTCTGTGCTGGAGCGCATAGAGTGAAAGGTAAGTTTCCTCTACTATATTGACTGACTCATCGGCTGCAAATATTCCGAAAACACCGCATTCATCGTGTAACTCAGACATAAATACACTCCTTATTTACTGATAAGCTCCGCTATCTTCTCCTGAATGGCAGCATCCTTTTTTTCTACGCCGCTTTTCATAGCGAGCTTTTCATTTTCAAGCTTTTCTGCAAGAGAATCATCTGAAAGCGCAAGCATCTGAACGGCAAGTATTGCCGCATTGTCTGCGCCGTCTATTGCAACAGTTGCAACAGGTATTCCTTTAGGCATCTGTACTGTAGCAAGAAGTGCATCAAGTCCGTCAAGAGTAGATGACTTTATCGGTATGCCTATGACCGGAATAGTTGTATGAGCCGCAAGCACACCTGCAAGATGAGCTGCCTTTCCTGCCGCCGCTATTATAGCTCCAAAACCGTTTTTTCTTGCATTAGTGGAAAACTCTGCTGCTGCTTCAGGCGTTCTGTGTGCGGACATTACATGCACCTCAAACGGTACACCGTACTGGTCAAGTGTTTTTATAGCTCCCGATACGATCGGGAAATCGCTGTCGCTGCCCATTATAACTGCAACTTTTTTCT
>ONVG01000178.1 GCA_900321195.1 uncultured Eubacteriales bacterium | reverse complement strand
AATTTACAAGTTATTTTTTCTATTAAACTTTGCCGCACCTAATACCTGATGCAAAGCTTGCGCCGCGTGAATAAAGTTACGGTCTGCAATCAGAGCGGAACGGAGTGAGCGACAACGCGAATTGACACCGGAGGCACTCCGGCGGCGGAGGAGGATAAAATTGATTTCCATTGGAACGGGGAGTGTGCTATGGAAAGGTTTATTGAAGTAAAAAATGTTTTCTTTCAGTATGATACTGTTGAGGATGAAGAAAAGAGCAGTGAGGCAGAGTTTGCACTTAAAGGTATCGACCTTGAAATAGATAAGGGCGAATTTGTTGCCATAGTCGGACATAACGGTTCGGGAAAGTCAACTCTTGCAAAGCATTTCAATTCCATCTATCTGCCTACAACCGGAGATGTGTTTGTTGACGGCATGAATACAAAGGATGACGATCATCTTTTCGATATAAGGAAAAAGGTCGGACTTGTTCTGCAAAACCCCGATAATCAGATAGTTGCGGGGATAGTCGAAGAGGATGTTGCTTTCGGATGTGAAAATTTAGGTATGCCGCCGAAAGAAATAAGGGAAAGAGTAGATAATGCGCTTAAAACTGTAGGTATGTATGAATACAGGATGCATTCGCCTGACAAGCTTTCGGGCGGTCAGAAGCAGAGAGTTGCTATAGCCGGAATAATAGCTATGGAGCCCGAATGCATAGTGCTTGATGAACCTACAGCAATGCTTGACCCGCAGGGACGTGATGAGGTTATTTCTACCGTTATGAAGCTCAATAGTGAGCAGGGAATAACCATAATACTTATAACTCACTATATGGAGGAGGCTGTTCTTGCAGACAGGGTGATAATGGTCGATTCGGGAAAGGTATTTACCGACGGCACACCGAGAGAGGTCTTTGCAAAATGCGAGCTTCTCAAACAGCATAGACTTGACGTTCCGCAGGCAACAGAACTTAATCACAGGCTAAAGGGCTGCGGCTTTGAGCTGCCCGACTGTGTACTTGATGAGGAAGAATGTGTCAATGCTTTGATGAAGATCGTCGGGAGTTGATGAAAATGGCAGTTTTGAAGGCGGAGAATATAAAGCTGGTCTACGGCGCAGGCACTTCATTTGAAAAAACCGCGCTGTCTGATGTCAGCTTTGAGATAGAGGGCGGAGAATTTATCGGAGTAATAGGACATACAGGCTCAGGTAAATCCACGCTCGTACAGCTTCTTAACGGACTCCTTAAACCGACTGAGGGAAAAATATATCTTAACGGTAAGGATATCTGGGAGGAGCCAAAAAAAATAAGACAGGTGCGCTTTAAAGTAGGCATGGTGTTCCAGTATCCGGAATATCAGCTTTTTGAGGAAACTGTATATAAGGATATTTCATACGGTCCCAAAAATATGGGGCTTACCGATGAGGATATTGATAAAAAGGTAAGGGCGGCGGCTGAATTTGTCGGTCTTAAAAAGGAGCTGCTTGAAAAATCACCGTTTGACCTTTCGGGAGGAGAAAAAAGGAGAGCCGCTATTGCCGGAGTGATAGCTATGGATCCGGATGTTCTAATACTTGACGAGCCTACCGCAGGACTTGACCCTTTGGGAAGGGATGCTCTTCTTTCGCAGATAAAGTCGTACCATGAAGTCAGAAAAAATACTGTCCTTCTTGTTTCACACAGTATGGAGGACATTGCAAGGATATCCGACAGGATACTTGTTATGGATCACGGCAGGAAAATGATGCTGGATACCGCTGAAAATGTATTTTCAAAGGGCAGAGAGCTTGAAAAAATGGGACTTCGTGTTCCGCAGGTCACAAAGATAATGATGATGCTCAGAGAAAAGGGTGTGCCGGTGAATACGAGCATACTCACTGTTGAGCAGGCTTTCAATGAGATAGTAAATATACAGGCGCATGGAAAGGGGAAGGACAAATGGTAAGAGATATAACGCTCGGTCAGTTCATGCCGGGACATTCGTTCATTCACCGCCTTGATGCGCGCTCAAAGATAGTGCTTCTTGTAGGCTTTATAGTTTTTATATTTCTTGCAGGAAATTATATATCGCTTATGCTCATAACAATGGCTTCGCTTTTAGTTATACTTTCAACAAAGATAAGCTTCAGGATGTATCTGAAAAGCATGAAGGTCATACTTTTTGTCGTTGTCCTGACGGGAATATTAAACCTGTTCTACGGTTCGGGAAATGTTCTCTGTGAGTGGTGGATATTCAAGATAACAGAGGGCGGAATAAATAATGCGGTATTCGTAATAGTGCGTATAGCCGTGCTTGTTATGATAAGCTCGGTGCTTACGTTCACGACTTCGCCTACAGACCTTACGGACGCTATGGAAAGGCTTTTAAAGCCGCTTTCGGTGTTTCACATCAAGGTGCATGAGATAGCTATGATGATGACGATAGCGCTCAGGTTCATACCTGTACTGCTTGAAGAGACCGACAAGATAATGAATGCTCAGAAAGCAAGGGGCGCTGATATGGAGAGCGGAAACATATTCAAAAGAGTAAAGGCGCTTATACCTGTGCTGATACCGCTTTTTGTTTAATCATTCAGACGCGCGAACGATCTTGCGATGGCTATGGAATGCCGCTGCTATAACGGCGGAAACGGCAGGACAAGAATGAGGGTGCTGCGCTTTTCAATGCGTGATCTGTGGGCGCTGATATTTTCGGCTGTAATATTCGCAGGAGTGATATTCTGCAATATATATTTTCCGCCGGTCATAAGATAGGATAAGAAAATGAGAAATATACTTTTGAAAATAAGATATGACGGCAGGAACTATCACGGCTGGCAGGTGCAGAACAATGCAAGGTCTGTTCAGGAGGATCTGCAAAACGCATTGTACAATGTAATAGGTGAAAGACCCGACATAAAGGGATGCAGCAGGACGGATGCGGGAGTACATGCGAATATGTACTGCATAAGCTTTAAAACGGAGCATACTATACCGTCAGACAGACTTCCTCATGCGCTAAACAGATTTTTGCCGGAACAGATAGCCGCATTTGAAGCCTGTGATGTGAGCGAAGATTTTCATGCGAGATATTCCTGCAAGGGAAAGGAATACATATACAAAATACATAATGCACAGTTCAGAGACCCGTTTTTATGCGGCTATGCTCTGCATTACTGGCAAAAGCTTGATGACGGGCTTATGAAAAAGGCGGCAGTGCATTTTATCGGTACTCATGATTTCACGTCATTCTGTACGATTGACAACAGCCGAAAGTCTGACAATATGGAAAGAACCGTAAAGGATTTTTCTGTCAGACGTGAGGGCGACATGGTCATCATGACGT
>ONVG01000176.1 GCA_900321195.1 uncultured Eubacteriales bacterium | reverse complement strand
ACAGGCTTTTACGGTGCCTGCAAAGATATCGAAAAAGAAGTATTCAGACTGCACATAATAGCAAATTCCGACAGTGAAAGCGACCAGACATTGAAGCTCAAAGTCCGTGACGGTATAACGGAATATACATCCTCTCTTTTCAAAAACTGCAAAAACAAAGCCGAATCCGTAAAAGCTGCCGAGGATAACATTGAAAATATCAAATATCTTGCTCAGCAGATAGTTTACGAAAACGGCTGTGATCACAATGTTGATGCATACGTCACAAACATGAGCTTCAGCACAAGAGTTTATGACGGCTTTACACTTCCTGCCGGAAATTATGATGCGCTAAGAATAGTTATCGGAAACGGCAGCGGAAAAAACTGGTGGTGTATGATATTCCCGTCGCTCTGCATACCCTCTGCAAGCACTGCAAAGCTGAGTGATGCAGTCAACGCACGTGAGCAGGATATCGTAACTCAAAGCGACAGATACGAGATAAAATTCAGGATAGTGGAATTGTTTGAAGGTCTGTTCTCCTTATTCAGATAGCTTATTTGAATGTCTGTCCGTCAAAAACAGGCTCAACAACAAATACCTCGCCATATCTTGTCGTGAGATGATCGTAACATTCATCAGCTTCATCCTTGTTGTCAAAAATACCGAAAACAGCCGAGCCGCTGCCCGTCATACAAGCACCAAGCGCGCCGCAGCTTTCCATAAGATATTTTATGTCATCTATCTCGTCTATTCCTGCGACCTCTTCAAACTTGTTATACAAGCCATCGGCTATTTCTTCAAGACTTCCGTTGCATATACCGTTTACCACATCATCTGCGCTCACGCTCTTTTCATAGCCGATACTGTCCGACTTTGCATAAGCGTCCTTTGTGGATATAGAAAAATCCGGCTTAACGACAACAAAAAAGCATTCCGGCATATCCGGCAGCGGATTAAGTATCGTACCTATTCCGCCCGCCGTCATAGTACCGCCGTAGATACAAAACGGTACATCTGCTCCTATCTCCTCCGCTATCTGAGCAAGCTCATCTTTTTCAAGTCCCGTATCAAAGATATCATTCATAGCGGTAAGTACGGCCGCAGCGTCAGTACTTCCTCCTGCAAGTCCTGCCTGAGAGGGTATCCTCTTTTTTATCTTTATATTAAGACCTGTAGGTTCAAGCTCATTGTATTCAAAGAATTTCTCCGCAGCCTTATATACAGTATTCGTCTTATCACACGGGATATTGCTGTCACTGCATGATATAAATATATCACTGCTGTTGTTTAATGAAACAGTTACCTCGTCATAAAGCGATATGCTCTGCATGACCATATTGACAAGATGATATCCGTCGTTTCTTTTTCCGGTTATATCAAGAAAAAGATTGAGCTTTGCAGGCGCAAGTACAGTCAGCTTCATATAATAACAAACCCCCGTAAGATAATTATTAACCAACAACTATTTTTCGTTTAAAAATCTCTCTATTCTTTCGAGCGCTTCTTTTATATGCTTCAAAGAATACGAGTAGGATACTCTTGCGAATCCCTCGCCGCAGTCACCGAATGCTGTTCCGGGAACTATAGCAACATGCTGAGCATAGATAAGCTGTTCACAGAAGTCCTCCGAGCTGAGTCCCGATATCTTTATACTTGGGAATACATAGAATGCGCCCTCCGGCTCAAAGCATGTAAGTCCCATTCTGCAAAACTCATCTACAATAAGCTTTCTTCTTGTGTCGTATTCCTCTCTCATGCGCTCGATATCATTATCACCGTGTTTTAATGCCTCGATAGCCGCATACTGTGCAGTTGTCGGAGCGCTCATTATAGCATACTGGTGAAGCTTGAGCATCTGGGATATAACTTCATCCGGACCGAGAGCATATCCCAAACGCCAGCCTGTCATAGCATATGCCTTTGAAAAACCGCTTACAACAACAGTGCGCTCCTTCATGCCCTTTATATCCGCAAAGGAAACATGTCTTTCCTTTCCGTATGTAAGCTCACCGTATATCTCATCCGAAAGCACAAGTATATCATGCTTTTCAATAACTGCCGCTATCTGTTCAAGATGCTCTCTCCTCATTACTGCGCCCGTAGGATTGTTCGGGAACGGAAGAATGAGCAGCTTTGTCTTTGGAGTTATAGCAGCCTCAAGCTGTGCTGCTGTAAGACGGAAGCCGTCCTCAGCCTTTGTTTCGATAATAACAGGCTTTCCTCCTGCCATTATAGTCATAGGCTCATAGCACACGAATGCCGGCTGCGGTATAAGGACTTCATCACCGGGGTCAACTATTGCCCTGATACATATATCTATAGCTTCCGAACCGCCGACTGTTACAACGACCTCTTTTTCAGGGTCATATTCAACATTAAAGCGTCTTGCATAGTACTTGCATATCTGATCTCTCAGCTCGGCAAAGCCTCTGTTCGGCGAATACCATGTATGTCCTCTGCGAAGCGACTCTATGCCCTCCTGACGTACATGCCAGGGCGTTGTAAAGTCAGGCTCACCTATACTAAGTGATATTACATGCTCCATCTCATTAGCGATATCAAAGAACCTTCTTATTCCCGAAGGCTTGAGATTTTGCAGATTTGTATTTATAAGCTTTGAATAATCTATCACAATATCATACTCCTTTGTTCCTGTTCTTCCTCATCTGAAAAAGTCGGGATACCGCCGATCTTATAGTTGGTAAGAACAAAATTTGTTGCTGTGCCGATAACATTGTCAAGCGTTGACAGACGCTTTGAAACAAATTCGGCTATTTCCTGTATAGTACCGCCCTTTACTGTTGCTATAAGGTCATAGCGTGATGATGCGGCAAGATATACATTCTCAACATTGTCGTATGATAAAACTATCTTGGCAATATCATCAAAGCCTGTTTCCGGCTTCGGAGTAACTTTAAGCTCTATGATAGCTGTAACACCCGACTCAGGAACCTTATCCCAGTTGATTACCATCTGTTTTCCGAGTATTATTCCCTGCTCTTTATATGCAGCCATTCTTGACGCGACCGCTTCTTCGGTCTCCCCGAGCATAGCCGCCAACTGTGTGGTGGTAAAATCCGCATTACTGCTCAAAAGTTTCAACAGCTTATCCATTATCATTACTCCTTTTCTGCTTGATATATAATTTATTTATAGGAAAGTATCTTTATTATACAATATCATTTCAAATATGTAAAGTAAAAAGTTAAAAGTTGCGGCGTGCCGCCGCGAATCGGAACCGGCAGCTTGCCGGCGGCGGAGTGCCTCCGCGGTCAATTACGTTTTCGCGCGGTAAAACGCGCTTACTTTACATTAACTTGTACTGCTATGCACGCACATCCGCCGGCGTGCCGCCGGTGTCGATTACGTTCTCGCGCGG
>ONVG01000167.1 GCA_900321195.1 uncultured Eubacteriales bacterium | reverse complement strand
ATAGTAATTTTCAAAATATGACAACTCATATCAGGTATGGAACGTAAGCGAGCATGTACGGAGCATGATGGCTGAAACCGACAATAAAGCTATCATAGTTGCCATAAACACGACAGACAACAGAACATCAGACCTTTTCCCTGATATCACAGGCGCGGATAACAAGGAAAAGCGCGGCAGAGAATTCGCAAATTTTATATGCGATACCATAATGCCCTTACATACAGGAAAATTACAATGTCTACACAGACGCCGAGCATACAGCTATAGCAGGCAGCTCGCTCGGCGGACTTGAAAGCCTTTATGCAGCTATTGAGCATTCCGATAAATTCGGTACGGCAGGCGTACTTTCACCGTCATTGTGGGCTGCTGAGGAAGAAACATGGAAAGCATATTTTGGTTCAAAGAAAAACAGCAGCGAACTTCCGTTCCTGTATTTCTACAGCGGAAACTACGGCAGAGATGGCGGCTGCTTTGTAGAACCTGTATATAACGCTATGATAGATGGAGGCTATCCTAAAGATAAGCTGGTATTCAACAAGAACGAAAAAGGCGAACACTTCGTACCATATTGGAGAAATGTTTATCCCGAATTTCTTGAGGCTATGTTCACTCATAAGGTCTCGGCGCTTGAATGCGGTGTAAAAGTTACTTATGAGGACAGAACGCCTCCCGATGATATCACTCCGGAAACATCTGTTGATACAAGCAGGGAAAATGATACAAGACCCGAAAGCATAACAAACTACATTTTCTATGACAACAGTGAAACCAAATGGGATAAAGTTTATGCCTACTGGTGGGGCGACGAAGATATTGTAAAAAATAAGATAACAGGCGAAGAGTACGGCGGTCCCTGGCCGGGTGAACTTATGGAACAGATAGAAGGCACCGAACAGTAGACCTTCCATTCAATTCCGATGTGCGCTAAGGACAGATATACAAGATAGATATGTCTAAAGAGCCGAAGGCCGGACGAGGTGTTGAAAAGACAAAATACAGATATCCCGAAGGAACATGGACAGACTACTACGGAAACGAATGATACCTGAATAATAACAAAAACTCTGACTGCATCATTGCAAGTCAGAGTTTTTTGCTGGGTTTATCACTTTTATAAATTATTGACTATTCATTATTACTGCTCCATATTGAGCAGTAAGCCTGAGTTCTTGCGGCAAATTTCTTTTCGGAAAGAAGTGAGCGAACCTCTTCTTTTGTGTACCATAAAGCGGTTATCTCCTCCATTTCAGAATCGCTTTCCGCTATTTCACCCTCGGCTGTTCCGACTACTACAGTTCCCTTTTCGTTTGAAAAGCCTACTGCGGAATAGCTTTCATTCCAGATATCTTTTATTTTGGTAAGCTTGAGACCTGTTTCTTCTCTCAGCTCACGCTCCGCCGCCTGAGAAACGCTTTCTCCTTTGTCGATAAGTCCTGCGGGAAAATTATACACCCATTCGCCTACTGCCATACGATATTCACAGTTGAGCAGTATTTTTTCTCCCGTTACATCATTCAGTATCATAATTACAGCATCCGGACTGTTTTTGTGAAGGTCATCAAAATCTTTTATATTTCTGTCACGGCTTATCATTTCATATATCTTGCTTTTGCCGCCCTTTGTTTCATATTCAAGGCTGTAGTATGTGATATACTCTCCCTGATAATTTTTTCTGACATTTTTGAATTCCATAGCTATACTCCCTTATAAATAATATTGATTATTTATGATGCTATGCCGAGAACCATTGTTATTATGCGGATGGCAAAGAGTACGAAGGAAATCCACATTATAGGATGTATGTCCTTTATTTTGCCTGTGATGACCTTTAATATTACCCATGAGATTATTCCGAACATGATACCGTTTGCGATCGAGTTTGTGAATGGCATCATTATTATTGCGAAAAATCCGCCTACAGTGTCTGCGATATCGCCGTCAAATTTCATTTTGGTAATGTTTTTCATCATAAGAAGTCCGACAAAGATAAGAGCAGGAGCTGTTGCAAAAGAGGGTATTGCAAGGAATATCGGATAAAGACTGAGAGAGAGCAGGAAGAGGACAGCAGATGTAAGAGCAGTAAGACCTGTTCTTCCGCCTGCAGCAACACCTGTTGTTGATTCAACGTATGATGTTACAGTCGAGGTTCCGAGCATAGCGCCAGATACAGTTCCTACAGCGTCAGCCATGAGAGCACGTCCGACCTTCGGAAGCTCACCATTTTCATCGAGCATATTGCATTCGTGAGCCACGCCTATGAGTGTTCCGACAGTATCAAAGAGGTCAACGAAAAGAAATGCGAAAACTATAACGAGGAAGTTTATCGGGTTTACCGTTATGTAGCCGAAATCAAATTTACAGAATGTGTTCGAGAACATGGACTCTAAGGGAGCAAAAGGAGAATAGTTGCTGAAATCAGGTATTATTGAAATATTTCCTGTTGCTTCGCCTAACTGATACCATCCTGTAAGTTCTGCTATGATACCGAATATCCATGTTGATGCTATTCCTATGAGGATAGCGCCGTTGATTTTATAGTGAGTGAGAACTGCAATTATCAGAACGCCTACAAATGCAAGTACTACTTCGGGAGATGCGATATTTCCGAAGGTCGATATCGTTCCGCTTCCTGGAACTATAGCCTCTGCGCCTGAAAGGCCTACAGATACGATAAAAAGACCTATTCCAGCTGATATTCCGAGCTTGAGATTTTCAGGCACCTTGTTTACAAGAGTTTCCCTGAATTTAACGAATGAAAGCAGGATGAATATGATGCCCTCCATAAGTATGGCGGTGAGTGTGACTCTCCACGGGTCTGTGATGCCCTGAGCTGCGAGCTGAGGTACAACAGTGTACGCAAAATATGCATTAAGTCCCATACCTGACGCAAGTACAACGGGATAATTAGCAAAGAAAGCCATTATCATGGTTGCAAATGCCGCCGATACGGCTGTTGCCGCAAATACTGCCTGAGCAGGCATTCCTGCGGCTGAAAGTATGGAAGGATTTACCGCAAGTATGTACGCCATTGCAAGAAATGTTGTTGTACCGCCTATCAGTTCATTTCTGACGGTAGTACCGTGAGCTTTGAGTTTGAATAGTTTTTCCAATTTTTTCAACTCCAAAATATAAATTTTATGGATATTATATCACATTGATATTTATTTTTAAAGGTCTTATAAAAAAATTGTTTTTTGCTATTGACATAAATAATTTTATTAAGTATAATTTGTATAACAAATCATACTTATCCAACAAGGAGAAATTCGATATGCCAAAAGGAAAACATATATGGACAGCCTCTGTGGGTGAAAAAGGGCAGATAGTCATACCTAAACAGGCGCGGGATATTTTTGATATAAAACCCGGCGACACACTCATTCTCTTGGGTGATGAGGAACGAGGTTTAGCAATAGTGAAAAAAGATGCATTTGACAGTCTTTTTGAAAAGCTTCCGTTTTCATAATAGTTTTGTAAGCAAATAAAAGCCTGATATTTTATTTTTAACAAGAGAATAATGGGATCGGCAGTTTGCCGGCGGACTTGCTTTTAATGATGGGGATGATAAAAAATGAAAAATATAGCTTTATTCAGCATTCCGGCTCACGGCCATACAAATCCAATGATACCTGTTGCAGCAGAGCTTGTAAAAAGAGGCAATAAAGTACGTTTCTATTCGTTTGATGAATTTGGGAATAAAATAAAGGCATCGGGCGCAGAGTTCGTATCGTGCAGCAAATTCCTTCCCGATATAAGCAAAAGTGAAATGGAGAACCTCAAAAAGTCTTCAAATACAGAGATGACTATACAGGATATACGCATAACAAAGGCTATGAATGATTTTCTCCATGAGGAATTCGAGAGCTTTAAGCCTGATGTCGTATATACCGATGCAGTATGCTTCTGGGGCAAGCTCAATGCATGGAAGCATGATGTTCCTATGGTCGTTTCTGTAAGTACATTTGCTTTCAATCAGATGTCATCGGGCTATATGAAAAACAGCCCTGCCGAGCTTGCGGATATGATATTCGGTCTGCCGAAGATATCGAAGGAGCTTAAAACACTTGAGCCTTACGGCTATCATGTAAAAAGCGCGCTCAAACTCGTTGTCAATGACAATAATACCGATTCTGTTGTCTATACATCGTATAACTTCCAGCCGTGTGTTGAAAGCTTTACCGACCATTATCTTTTTGCCGGTCCGTCGGTATTCTCAAAGGCTGAGCCGTCAAAGAACAATGCGCGTCCGCTTGTGTATATCTCACTTGGTACGGTAGTAAACGACAAGCCTGATTTCTATTCAAAATGCATTGAGGCATTCAAGTGCGAAAACATTGATGTTATCATTTCATGCGGAAAGCATGTTGACCCTGAATCATTTGGAGAGCTTCCTGAAAATATCAAGGTATATCAGTATGTTGACCAGCTGGATATACTTTCAAGGGCAAACGCTTTTCTAACACACTGCGGCATGAACAGTACATCCGAGGGTCTGTATATGGCTACACCTCTGCTCCTTTATCCTCAGACTGCCGAACAGCATGCTGTAGCAAGGAGAGTTACAGAGATAAATGCAGGCGCAATGCTTACTGATGACTCGTCAGACGGCATAAAAAAAGCAGTTTTTGACATACTGA
>ONVG01000175.1 GCA_900321195.1 uncultured Eubacteriales bacterium | reverse complement strand
TGTCGTACACGATGTCGAACTCAAACGCTTTTACGAAAGGAAATGTAACGGGAAGGATGATGCGGATACCGTCCGCAAGGCTATGAACGCTGTAAAGTTTAAGCTCGTGCTCAGGATGTTTGCTGTCGTCAGACAGAAGCATACCTATAAGCAGCTTATATGTCGGGCGGAGTGTTGCAACGTCAAATTCACAGCAGGCATTTTCTACTCCTGCCGTATCAAGCGCATAGCTTTTCAGCTCGGCATAGTGAGTTGTTGCGGCTATCCTTGCCCCCTGTGAGCGCAGCCTTTCTATTATCGCCTCGGCAAGCGCAGCTCCCTCTACAGGGTCTGTGCCTGCTCCAAGCTCGTCTATAAGCACAAGGCTCTTATCGTCCGCCTGCTCGATTATCCTTTTGATATTCGTCATATGAGCAGAAAATGTAGAAAGTGACTGCTCAATGCTCTGCTCGTCGCCTATATCAACAAGTATGTTCTCAAATACTGAAAGCTCACTGTTGTCCGCTGCCGGTATCATAAGTCCGCACATTGCCATAAGCGTAAGAAGTCCGGTAGTTTTGAGCGATACGGTCTTTCCGCCGGTATTCGGACCTGTTACGACAAGAGTATCAAAGTCCTTTCCAAGCTCTATGTCCGTAGGCACGACTTTATCTGACGGTATCAGCGGATGACGCGCCTTTTTAAGAAATATCCTGCCCTCATTATTCATAACGGGCATTGACGCTTTCATTTTATATGCAAGGTGCGCTTTTGCGAATATGACATTAAGCTCCGTAAGCACCTTATAGCTCTGTGATATCTGGTCGGCGTATGCTCCAAGCTCGGCTGACAGCTCCGCAAGTATCCTGTCTATTTCAGCCTGTTCCTTTGAATGCAGTATTCGTATGTCATTATTTGCTTCAACGACTGACATAGGCTCTATAAATACAGTAGCGCCGCTTGAAGAAGTATCATGCACAAGTCCCGAAACGGCTGAGCGGTACTCCGCTTTTACGGGTATTACAAATCTGCCGCTCCTTATAGTAACTATGCTGTCCTGAAGATATTTCTGCATGGACTGTGAATGTATGAGCTTGTCAAGCCTTTCTCTTATCTTTGATGATGCCGCCGCAATCTTCTTCCTTATAGACGCAAGCTCCGGCGATGCATTGTCGGCTATCTCATCCTCCGAAAGTATGGACGAGGTTATTTTTGTTTCAAGATACTTATTTGCGGTAAGCGCATTGAAGCGCATATCAAGGCAAGTTTCCACGGACGCTGATTTTGAGCGCCAGTCAACTGCCGCGCGTATCGAATGGAGAAGTGACGCGCACCTTAAAAGCTCTATAGGCGTAAGAACTGCGCCAGCCTCTGCCCTTATGAGTGAATTTGTCATATTATGTATATTTCCGAATGCAGGCGCTCCGAAACGTCCAGTAAGCGCATGAGCGTCATACGTTTCACGCAAAAGCTCATTTACCTCAAAAAGTCCGGATGACGGTTCTGTTTCGAGTGCGGCTGTTCTTGCATCCTCGAATGAGGTCTGTTCCGCCAGCATTTCAAGTATTTTATTAAGTTCCAATGATATGTTATCTTTATTCATAGCTCTGTCCTTTATATGTTTTCATTACGCATCATCTTATAGAAATCAAGCGTATTGAAATGTTTTGTATTGTAGTGGTTTATTATGAACTGCTCCGAGCAGTCCGCAAGCTGTGCAAGCGGCTGCCCGTTTATATTGAATGAAAATATCTTATTAGGCTCGGCTGTAAGGATATATCTTACCGCCATCAATGCGCTTTTTGAAAGCTCCACAAGATTATCGCTCATGCTCACGCATTCCGAGCAGTACAGCTTTGTATATACAGGGTCAAAGTACATTATATCGCTCTCGTAACAGCCGCATCCCGAACAGTAAAGCACCTCCGGGATTATTCCGAGACTCTGCATGAGTCTTAATTCAAACACCGATTTTATAAGCAGGTCGGGCTTATTGCTCTCACAAAGCATATGCAGACAATTCAGCATAAGTTTAAGCTGCAATTCGGATTCAGCTTCATCAAGCACAGCATTTTCTATCACCTGACAAAAATACTGGCTCAGCGCAAATCTCTCCATGCTGTTCCTCAGTTTGAAAAAGGTGATTATATTATCTGCACTGTCCACGATATTTGCATCATTCTTTGTGTATATCATCAGGCGTGAATAGGAAAGCGGCTGTGTGGCTGTGAACTTCTTGTTTGAAAGCTTTTTTGCGCCGTTGACGAAACAGCGTATAACTCCCCTGTCTTTTGTAAGGACAGTAACGAGCCTGTCATTCTCTTTTATCGTCTTTTCCTTTATTATCAGGCCTTCTGTTTCCTCTTTCATCATATTCCTCCGTTCCAAAGCCGGCGGCTTCGGCTGGATATCCGAACTTTACACGACAGTAAGCAAGATAATCGCTGACCTTGCCTGTTTCCGTAAAATTCTGCCACGCTGTATATTCGTCCATAAAACGACCCTCCATATCCGACAATTAGTTTTTATGCACAATTTATTTCATCAATAATATATTATTGTTATTATTATATCCCATAAAAAATAAATTATTCCACCTAAATTGTCGGCTGAGAGCAATGCGCGATGCTAATTGAACTCATTCTCATCATAGCCAAGACTGCGAAGTATAGACTCCCTGTTGCGCCAGTCCTCCTTGACCTTTACCCATATCTGCAAATTTATTTTGCAGTCAAAAAACTTTTCCATATCCTGACGCGCGTATGTTCCGATACGTTTCAGCATTGAGCCGCCCTTGCCTATGATTATTCCCTTGTGGCTGTCCCTTTCACAGTATATTACTGCGTCTATGTCTATTATGTCTGCGCTTTCTCTTTCCTTCATACGCTCGACAAATACCGCCGAGCCGTGAGGTACTTCCCTTTCAAGAAGCCTTAAAAGCTTTTCACGTATTATCTCTGCCGCTATGACTCTTTCCGGCTGGTCGGTGAGAGTATCCTCATCAAACATGAAATCTCCTTCGGGAGCAAGCTTTCTCATCTCGTCCTTGAGTATATCTATGCCTGAGCCTGTCTGCGCCGAACACGGCACGACTGCACAGAAATCATACAATGAGGATATCTCATTTATCTGAGCGGCAAGAACTGTCTTGTCGTTTATAGTGTCTATCTTGTTTATAGCAAGAAGTGCGGGTATATCAGCGCTTTTGAATTTTTCTATAAGCTGCTGTTCCTCCTCGCTTATCTTCCTGTCAGCCTCGACTACAAGAACACACATATCGACTCCTGCGACAGACTCATTTATCGAGCGGAGCATGTATTTGTCAAGACTGTTTCTCGGCGCTGGCTGTCCTTTTCGGTGAGTACGCCCATTATCCTTGTTCTTGTTGTCTGCGGCTTTGATGAAACTATTGCTATCTTCTCGCCTAACATTTTATTGAGTATCGAGGACTTTCCCACATTCGGTCTGCCCACTATCGCTATAAAAGCAGTTTTTGTCATTTTCTTCACTTTCCCTTTCTCATTGTTTCTTTGTTTGCATTAAATCCTCTCCACAGATTTTTCGGCAGAGCAGTAACATACATTACCGATAATATACCCGATACGGCAAGTCCGCAAAGGTTTATCGGATGAGAAATATAAAAATCATACGCCCTTGACCATCCTTCTGTATTACAAAAAAGAATTATCCCTATTGCTGCGGCAAATATTGCAAGCACGAGCACTGCCCCTGCGGCAGCGTCCTTTGAATTTTTGATATGTATATCATATTTACTGCATGTTTTATCGCAAAGCTCCTCTATTGCGGTATTTATGACCTCGGCTGAAATAACAGCGCCGATAGTCAGCAGCAGAAGTATCAGTTCACTTCTTGAAAAATCAAAAAAACGTGCAAAAACAAAGACATACAGTGCAGCTGCTGTATGAAATCTCATGTTCCGCTCGTTTTTTATGCAATATATAATTCCGCAGAATGCGTATTTGAAGCCTTTTATGAAGGACATCAGCTTTAGTCCTTCATAACATAGCTTGAGGAGCTTGGCAAGCCTAAAAGTGTCATTACTTTTTCTTCCTTCTCGCGCATTCTTATTCTTTGCAGTCCGTTATCCTCGTGGTCATAGCCAAGAAGGTGAAGCATTGAATGAGCCGTAAGATATCCAACCTCTCTCTGAAGTGTATGACCGAAACGCTCTGCCTGTTCAATGGCTGTTTCCATTGATATGACTATATCGCCGAGTATCTTTGCGCCTGTTGTCGGGTCGGTATCATACTTTCCGTTTTCTCCCATCGGGAAAGACAGCACATCGGTAACTCTGTCCTTATTTCTGTATATTGCATTAAGCTCTTTTATCTGCTTGTCATTGACGAGTGTAACGCTGACCTCTACCGAGCCTTCAAACTCCTCCATCTGCAAAACAGCATTACAGCAGCGTCTTATGAGCATACGCAGACCTGTAGGGATCTTTACATCCTTTTGCTTGTTTGTAATGATTACCTTGATCTTATCCATTCAGAAACTCACCTTTCATATATTTATTTAGGCTTTTTGTTCAACACATTATCATAAGCCTTTATAATATCCTGTACCAGTCTGTTTCGTACAACGTCCTTCGGCGAGAACATCACTGTTTCTATGCCCTCAATATTTTTTAATATACGAACA
>ONVG01000188.1 GCA_900321195.1 uncultured Eubacteriales bacterium | reverse complement strand
CAGGTCTTAAAATCAATACCTCTTGTCTTAAGCTTCCATTTCTCCTTGATCCTCATTTCAGTACCAACATTATATTCAATTCTGGCCTGCTTATTGGCATTTATGGTTCTAGCCATATTTGCATTAAAAAGACTCATAGCCACAGTCATAACCAGGAAGATGGAAATAACACCGGAACTCTTTCTGGTTCTGAGGATCTGCAGAAGTCCTGCATAAGTTGCGACCTTATACTTCTTGCTGCGCGTCCCGGCATGGGAAAAACGAGCTTTGCGCTGAATATAGCAAGACATGTTTCCGTGACATGCAAAAGACGTGTGGCATTCTTTTCTCTTGAAATGACAAAGGAGCAGCTTGCGTCAAGACTTCTCTCGACGGAAGGACTGATAGAGGGCACAAAGCTCCGTACAGGAAAGCTCAGTGAGGAAGAATGGATAAGGCTCATAGAAGCAGGAGACGTATTGGGCAAGGCAGATATTTATATGGATGACACGCCGGGTATAACCGTACCTGAAATAAAAGCCAAGCTCAGAAGACTGAAGCATGTTGACCTGGTAATAATAGACTATCTTCAGCTCATGGCGGCATCAAGAAGGATAGACAACCGTGTTCAGGAGATATCCGAAATAACAAGAAATCTGAAAATACTTGCAAAGGAATTTAATGTACCCGTTATAACACTCTCACAGCTTTCCCGTGCGAGTGAGCAGAGAGCAGAGCATAAACCGCAGCTTTCAGACCTGAGAGATTCGGGTTCTATTGAGCAGGATGCGGATATAGTTCTGTTCCTGTACCGTGAATTTTACTACAATAATGCTGACGGCAAAGGCGCTGAGGATTCCGATAAGAACAGCGGCGAATGCATAGTGGCAAAAAACAGACACGGCGAGACACGTTCCGTTCCTTTGCATTGGCAGGGTGAATTTATGAGATTTACCTCAATGGTGCAGGACAGTGGAGAATAAAGCATATAAAACAGTTAAAAAATATAATATGATAGAGAAAGGCGGCAGCATAGTCGTCGGACTGTCAGGCGGCGCAGATTCATGCGCGCTGCTGCATTTTCTGGTCTCACTCAGAGATGAATACAGCCTTGATATATACGCCTGTCATGTCAATCACGGCATAAGAGGAGCAGAAGCCGAAAGGGACGAGCATTTTGCGGAAAAATTCTGTCAGTCTCTCGGAGTGGAGCTTTTCACACTTCATGCGGATGTAACAGGCGAAGCTAAAAAGCGCGGCATAGGCACAGAGCTTTGTGGCCGTGAGATACGCTATTCATTTTTTGAGGAAACAGCGGCAAGATACGGCGCAAGGATAGCAACAGCGCATACAGCCTCGGACAACGCGGAAACAATATTGTTAAAGCTTGCAAGGGGCAGCGGCATACAGGGACTTTGCGGCATACCGCCTGTAAGGGATAATATAATAAGGCCGCTTATAGAGTCGTCAAGGGATGATATAGAAAGCTATTGTCACAGGCATGGCATAAGCTATGTCACGGACAGCACAAATCTTACAAGAGAATACACGAGGAACAAGCTCAGGCTTGATGTTGTACCCGTTTTAAAGGAGATAAATCCCTCTCTTGAAAATAATCTTACGGGATTTTCCGACAGGATGAGGGAAGCCTATTCGTATATACGCAAAAATGCGGAAAAGCTTCTTTCCGAAGCAAAGCGTGAAGGCGGATATTCCGCCGATATCCTTTATTCTGCCGATGAAGCGCTGTTTTCCGAGGCTGTACGGATAATATTTGAAGAATTTGATATAATTCCCGAAGCAAGACATATTGAACTTATAAAAAAAATCGTGTATAATGGTGGTGCGGTTGAGATACGAAAGAGTGTCTTTGCGGTATCGGACGGAAAACTGTTTAAAGCAGTTTCCGTAAAAAATGAGGAGCAGAAAAAAATAACAGATGTGTTTGTTATTGAGCCGGGCAAAACAATGTGCATTGCCGACAAAAAATTCACTCCGTTGGTAATAAATACAGATGAATTCAACGACCATAAAAAAATTAACAAAAATCTGTTTGATAATTCACTTGATTATGATACAATACCGTTGACGAGTGTTTTCAGGACAAGGAGAGCAGGCGATTTGTTCACGCTCCCGAAACGGAACGTTACAAAGACAGTCAAAAAGCTCTTTACCGAAATGAAAATACCCAAAGAACAGCGTGACAGTATTGTTATGCTTGCAGACGGTAATGAGATAATGTGGATAGAGGGAACAGGGGCATCTGAAAAGCATAAAGTCAATGCAGGCACTTCAAGGGTGCTTGTTATTCTGACGGACAAGGAAGTAAAATATATCTGAAAGGAAGTATTTTTATGCATAAGGATATAGATGAGATAATTCTTGATGAATCTCAGCTTGAAAAAACTGTTGATGCTATTGCTGAACGCATAAACCTTGACTATAATGACAAGCCGCTCACTGTTATAGGCATTCTCAGAGGAAGTGCGATATTTCTTGCCGACCTGTTCAGACGCATAACAGTTGAGGACTGCACTCTTGATTTTATGGCGGCATCAAGCTATGGCTCATCTGCCGAGTCATCGGGACATGTCAATATCACAAAGGATATATCTGATGATGTTTCGGGCAGACATGTACTTGTGGTCGAGGATATACTTGATACGGGAAATACTCTCAGCTGTATAAGGGACTATCTTCTGTCAAAGAATGCCCTTTCGGTAAAGATATGCACCTTGTTCGATAAACCGAGCAGAAGAAAAAAGCCCATCACTCCTGATTACTGCGGAAAAACTGTCGATGACCTTTTTATAGTCGGCTACGGTCTTGACTATGACGATAGATACAGAAACCTGCCGTATGTAGGAGTTCTCAAAAAAGAAATATACCAATAAAAAAAGGAGTGACAAATCTTTGGATAATAAGAAAACCATAAGAAATCTTCTCATCTATCTTGGAATACCGATAGTACTGATAATCGCTATATCCCTGATGTTCTTTATGCAGCCAAAGGAGGAATATCCGACTTCGGATATCGTCTATATGTTTCAGAATCAGCAGGTAGATGAATATAACCTTGATTTCGGCACCGGCG
>ONVG01000033.1 GCA_900321195.1 uncultured Eubacteriales bacterium | reverse complement strand
CACCATACATGGAAGAAAATGCATCATGCAGCATAGAAACATTCGGCTTTTCCGAAAACGCTGAGCTAAGAGCATCTGACGAGCATCTCATATCCCGCGCGGGCTATCTCGGAGTACGCTTCAATGTAAGCGGAAAACTCAGCATGACCATAGATGCAGGCACACCGGGAAAATTCAATGTATATAATGCTCTTGCGGCAGCCGCAGTATGTCTGCACTTTGACGTAACGGCTCAGGATATATTTGACGGACTGAATGAAGTCAAGGTAAAGGGACGTGTCGAGCCCGTAAATGTTCCAGGCAATTTCACACTTCTCATAGACTACGCGCACAACGCAGTAAGCATGGAAAATATACTCGAAACTCTGAGAGAATACTCTCCGAAACGGCTTATAACTCTCTTCGGCGCAGGCGGCAACCGTCCGCGTGACAGAAGATACGAAATGGGCGAGATATCGGGAAAGCTTTCCGACCTGTCTGTAATAACGGAGGATAACTCCAGATTTGAAGATGTCAATGACATAATCGAGGATATAAAGACAGGCATAAAAAAGACAGACGGAAAATATATCGTGATACCCGACAGAACAGAAGCTATACGCTACTGCATAGAGAACGCGCAGGACGGAGATATAATCGTGCTTGCCGGAAAGGGACACGAGGACTATCAGGATAAAAACGGAGTAAAAACGCACTATGACGAGCGTGAAGTAATTGCAAAAATCATAAACGGTGAGGGCTGAAAATGAAAACATATACAGCAGAACAGGTAGCAGCTATAACAAACGGAATACTCCTATGCGGAGACCCGCAGACAGAAATAACGAATATACAGTATGACAGCCGTGAAGTAACTGACGGCACACTCTTTGTTCCGATAAAGGGCGCAAAGACAGATGCTCATAAATTCATAGAGGACTGTTTCCGCAAAGGAGCAGCCGCAGCATTCACGGAATATGACGCGCCGGAGGGCGCAGACAAGCCTTATATAAAGGTAGAAAGCACTATCGGCGCACTTCACCTGCTTGCAGCCTTCCACCGCAGGCAAATGAACGTAAAGCTCATAGGAGTAACAGGCAGCGTAGGAAAGACAAGCACAAAGGAAATGATAGCCGCAGCGCTTTCATGCGGTCTTGACGTAATGAAAACACAGGGAAACCGCAACAGTCAGATAGGAATGCCGATGACTATGTTTGACATAGCAAGCCATAACGAAGCCGCAGTTATAGAGATGGGCATGAGCGAATTCGGAGAGATGGACAGACTCAGCGATATAGCCCGTCCCGATATGGCAGTAATGACAAACATAGGAAAGGCACATATCGAAAATCTTAAAACACAGGAAAACATACTTGCAGAGAAATTCAAGATAACAAAGTACTTCACAAAGGACAGCATACTTTTCCTCAACGGTGACGACAAACTGCTAAGACAGCTCCATAACAAGCAGTTTTTCAAAACAGTAACATTCGGCTTGTCTGAGGATAACGATTACTATGCCGATGAGATAAGGACATTCGGTTTCAGCACATCATTCATGTGTGTAAGACACGGTAAAAAAACACAGCTTAATATCCCTGCGCTCGGCGTACACATAATAACAAATGCGCTTGCAGCCTTTGCGGTAGGCGAAGCAATGGGACTTGACGAACAGACAATAGCAAAGGGACTTGCGGGATATAAAAACGCGCCTATGCGCCAGCAGATACACGAGCTGAAAGACTTCCTGCTGATAGATGACAGCTATAATGCAAGTCCGGAAGCCACAAAAGCCTCGCTTGACGTACTGAAAAAGGCATCAAGCGGAAGGACTATAGCAGTTCTTGCAGACATGCTTGAACTTGGCGACGAAGCGCCTGCAGAGCATTATAACGTAGGAAAGTATCTTGCGGAAATAGGGATAGATACTCTCATAACGATAGGAAACATATCAGAAAACACAGCAAACGGCGCAAGAGAGAACGGCTGTGAGCGTGTAACGAGCTTTGAGAACAACGGAGAGGCATACCAGTACTTAAAAACTATAATAGAAAAGGACTGCACGATACTTGTAAAAGGTTCAAGGAGCATGCACACAGACGTTATAGTTTCAAACATACTTGCGGACTATAAATAACTATCATAAATACTATTAAAAATACTATCAAGAAAGAAGTGGAGCAATGAACGGAAACGGTCCATACGGAAATAATAATAATTATAACGGATATAACGGCGGAAACGGCAGTAACCCGGAGGTAAATCCGGAATTCAACTTTAACTCACCAAACGGATACCAGTATAAGGGTCAGCACGTAAATAACGGACAAAACCAATATGAATCGGTAACGCCTGATTCTATCTGGAACAGCGTGCCGCAGAACAGAAAAAATAATGCGCCGCCGATGAACGTACTCAGCGGAATAAGCATAGCGATATCTCTCATAAGCGTGATAATAACAGCACTTGCACTGATATTCTCATGGTTCTTCTACGTTGGCTTCATAATGAATATAATCTCGGCAGTTCTTGCTGTAATAGGAACCACACTCGGCGCATTAAGCATTACAACAAACAAAAGAGCCGGAATCCCGTCAGGTGAATTTCCTGTAATAGCTATAGTACTCGGCATAATAGCGGTACTTCTCAGCGGCGTTATATTCTCCTGCACAGGCTGCGCCGCCTGCTTCTACTGCTCATCAGCGGTATAAACTAATAAAATAATAAATAATAAAAAATAAACACTAAAAAAGGTACAGTCAAAAATCCGTTTGACCGTACCTTTTTTAGTGCCGTAAAAATAATTGCAAATTATTTCGTAACGTGTCTGATAAGACCGCCGTCAGAGATTATCTCCTGGATAAACGGTGGGAAAGGCTCTGACTGATAAGTCTTGCCCGTTGTAATATCGGTTATAACGCCTGTATCAAAGTCAACAGCGACCTCATCCCCTGCTTTTATCTCCTTTGCAGCAGCGTCACATTCAAGTATAGGAAGCCCGATGTTTATAGCATTCCTGTAGAAAATACGCGCAAAGGTAGATGCGATAACACAGCTTATACCCGAAGCCTTTATAGCTATGGGCGCATGCTCTCTTGAAGAACCGCAGCCGAAATTCTTCTCGGCTACCATAATATCTCCGTCCTTGACGTTCTTTGTAAAATCTATATCGATATCCTCCATGCAGTGAGCAGCAAGCTCCTTGTGTGAGCTTGTATTGAGATATCTTGCAGGAATTATAACATCGGTATCGACATTATCGCCGTATTTATGTACTGTACCCTGTGCCTTCATTTTAAAAATCCTCCTTAACCTTTACAAACAGCTGCCGGGTCTGTGATATAGCCAGTAACTGCGCTTGCCGCTGCAACAGCAGGACTTGCAAGATATACTTCACTCTCTACATGTCCCATTCTGCCTACAAAGTTGCGGTTGGTAGTAGATATTGCTCTCTCACCCTTTGCAAGTATGCCCATATGACCGCCAAGGCACGGACCGCATGTAGGTGTTGAAACAACAGCGCCTGCCTCGATGAAAATATCGAACAATCCCTCGTGCATAGCCTGAAGATAAACGCTCTGAGTACTCGGTATGATTATACATCTTACTCCCTTAGCAACTTTCTTTCCTCTGAGAACATCGGCAGCCGCTCTGAGATCGGATATTCTGCCGTTTGTACATGAACCGATAACAGCCTGGTCTATTTTTACTTCCTTCTCCCCTATCTGATCGACAGTTCTTGCATTTTCAGGAAGATGCGGGAAAGCGACAGTCGGACGAAGTGTTGAAAGGTCGATAGTATATTCCTCGTCATACTCTGCATCATCATCTGCAAAGTATTCTACAGGCTCACCTTTAAATCTGTTTTTGATGTATTCCCTTGTGATATCGTCAACAGGGAAAATACCGTTCTTTGCGCCGGCTTCTATAGCCATGTTGGCAATACAAAGTCTGTCGTCTATAGAAAGATATGCAAGACCGTCGCCAAAGAACTCCATAGACCTGTAAAGTGCGCCGTCAACGCCTATCATACCGATTATATGGAGTATGATATCCTTACCACTGATAAACCTTGCAGGCTTGTTGATAAGATTGAACTTTATAGCTGACGGAACCTTGAACCAAGTCTTTCCGCTTATCATACCGGCAGCCATATCTGTTGAGCCTACGCCGGTAGAGAATGCACCGAGTGCGCCGTAAGTACATGTATGAGAGTCAGCGCCGATACAAAGCGTACCGGGACCTACAAGACCCTTTTCGGGCAGGAGAGAATGCTCTATACCCATCTGACCTACATCAAAGAAATTCTTGATATCATATTTGTCAGCAAACTGACGTACCTGTTTGCACTGTTCGGCAGCCTTGATATCCTTGTTAGGCGTAAAGTGATCCATTACCATAGCTATCTTAGTGTTATCGAACACGGCGGATGCATTGCCGTCATTAAAAACATTGATAGCAACGGGAGAAGTGATATCGTTTCCAAGAACCATATCGAGTTTAGCTTCTATGAGCTGTCCTGCCTTAACAGAATCAAGTCCTGCATGAGCGGCAAGGATTTTTTGTGACATTGTCATTCCCATAATTATGACCTCCTTAAATTTACCTTTCAATTATAGCACATATGCTCCCGTAAATCAAGGAATGATGAAAATGTAACGGAAAGTTTATAATTAGAAAAAAGAATTACAATAATGTAAAGCTTAAAGGAAAATTTGTCAAGGATACTTGACAAATTGCAAAGGATATGATACTATATAAGTACAGAAAACGAAGCAAAAAGAACTCAGATATCACCTGTTTTCTGAAAGCTTTCGGGGGACGTTTCGGATGGATAAAAAAGAGATTCTTGCAAAAAATAAGCGCAAGTCACGCAATTCTCTGGATGAACGTGAACAGCGGGTATATAATGCATCATTTGGTCTCGGAGCTGTAGCGGTAGGCATACTGTGCCTTGTATTCAGCGTGTTCAAGGCCTTCCACAGAGAAATGTTCTATGAATATGTAACGATAATAACAACGTATCTCAGCACGACTTTCCTCTATCAATACAAAAACCTCAAAAGACCCGGATATCTTATAGCAGGGATAGGAACGGGAATTGCAGCAGTATTAAGTGCGATATTATTCTTTTGGGTGTATGCAGTATGAGTGAGATAAGTTTTCAGAACCGCCTGAGAGTAGCTCGTGCGGAAAAACGTATATCGCAGGGAGACCTTGCGGAACTGGTCGGTGTTTCAAGACAGACCATAAGCTCAATAGAAAATAATCAGTTTTGTCCGAGTGCCAAGCTTGCCCTGCTGATATGTATAGCTCTCGACAAAAAATTTGAAGACCTGTTTTATTTTGAATAATAAATAATTAGTTTATAAGTTTAACTTCATATACATTCCTCCTAAAAAGCACGAATCCCCCGATCTCACCAATCGGGGAATTCGTGTTTTATTCAGAAAATAAAAGCTCAAAGTCCCATAATACAGGACCTTGAGCTTTTGTATTATTTCAAAACATATCCGACTTTTTTCATTACCTTGTCAAGAGTGCGCTGTGATATTTTCAAAGCAAATTCAGCGCTCTTTCTGTATGTCTCAACAAGATAATCCTTGTTGTTTATAAGGTCATTGAAACGCTCCTGTATCGGACGCACTTCCTCGATAACAGCTTCACCGACAGCCGTCTTGAAATCGCCGTAGCCCTTGCCTTCAAATTCGGCTGCTATCTGCTCGGCAGTCTTGCTGGTAACAGCGCTCATTATGCCGATAAGGTTGTTTATGCCGCCCTTGCCCTCGCCTACTTTTACAACAGTATCGGAATCGGTAACAGCTCTCTTGAACTTTTTCATTATAGTTTCGGGCTTATCAAGTATAGCTACCCATGCATTCACATTCTCATCCGACTTTGACATCTTTTTGGTCGGGTCCTGAAGTGACATTACTTTTGAACCGACAGTGCTTATATAAGGCTCAGGTATCTTAAATGTATTTCCGTATATTCCGTTAAATCTTTCGGCAATATTTCTTGTAAGCTCAAGATGCTGCTTCTGGTCAACGCCTACAGGCACAACATCAGCCTGATAAAGAAGGATATCCGCCGCCATAAGAGAGGGATAAGTGAACAGACCTGCATTTACATTGTCGGAATGCTTCTGAGATTTATCCTTGAACTGAGTCATTCTTGAAAGCTCACCGAACTGTGTGTAGCAGTTGAGTATCCATGCCAGCTCCGCATGTGTGTGAACATGGCTCTGTATAAAGAACAGACTTTTCACCGGGTCAACTCCGCATGCAAGGAAAAGCGCATAAGCATTAAGTATATTCTGCTTAAATGCCTTCGGGTCCTGTCTTACGGTTATAGCGTGAAGGTCGGCAACAGCAAAAATACAGTTATAATCATCCTGGAGCTTTACCCAGTTCCTGAGCGCACCGAGATAATTTCCGAGAGTTATAGTACCGCTCGGCTGTATAGCGCTGAATATCACCTTTTTCTTTTCGCCAACATTTTCAGGCATTATCAAAGCACCTCCTTAGCCAGCTCCCCAAGTATTTTTATACCCTTTTCAAGCTGTTCGTCTGTAGGAGTAGAGAAGTTTATCCTGAAAGAGCTGCACTGCTCCTTCTCGTCCGTAAGGAAAGCATTTCCGGGAACTACACAAACTTTTCTGAGTACAGCCTGCTTGCAGAAATCTGTCATATCAGCGCCTTCGGGAAGCTTGCACCATATGAACAGACCGCCGTCTATAGGCTGATAGCTTATCTTGTTAGGAACAAGATACTTGTCAAGAAGCTCGGTGCAGAAGTTTACTTTCTTTCTGTATATATCCCTGAGACCTTCAAGATGAGCCTCGAAATCATACTCCGTCATAAACCTGTGAGCGACAAGCTGAGCCCATGCATTAGTATGGACATCCTCACCCTGCTTGCAGACTACCATTTTCTGAACTATCTCTTTAGGAGCGATAACATATCCGAGACGCATACCCGGAGAAAGCACCTTAGAGAAAGAGCCTGCATAAGCAACTATTCCGTCCTTGTCGAGTGACTTTATAGGCGGCACATTCTCTCCCTTTATTCTAAGCTCACCATAGGGGTCATCTTCAAGTATCATAACATTATACTTTTTCGCAAGCTCATATATCTTTACTCTTTTTTCAAAGCTTGTTGTAACTCCCGAAGGGTTCTGGAAATTGGATATGATGTATATAAATCTTACATTCTTTTCATTTTTAAGAGCATTTTCAAGAGCCTCGATATTCATTCCGTCAGATTCAAGCGGAATACCGCAAAGTCTTGCATTGTATGAGCGGAAGGAATTAAGAGAGCCGATAAAGCTCGGAGCTTCACAGATAACGGTATCGCCCTCGTTCACGGTAGATTTTGTTATAAGATCCATTACCTGCTGAGCGCCGGAGGTTATGATGATATCATCATTATCGGTACCTATGTTATATCTGCTTTTCATACGCTCGGCAACAGCCTTTCTGAGCGGAGCATATCCTTCTGTAACACTGTACTGCAAAGCGGCTATCGGTTCATTCTCAAATATCTTAGCGGATATCTCAGCGATAGCCTTTACAGGAAATGCTTCGGGAGCAGGATTTCCTGCGGACAGTGAAACAACAGTCGGGTCTGCGGCATATTTGAATATTTCTCTTATAGCCGACGGTTTAAGTGTCTTTACTCTTTCGGAAAGTATATATTCCATAAATAAGCATCTTCTTTCTGTATATTAAAAATAACAAAAACATTATAACACATCAAAGCATTTACTGCAACAGTACGAAAGTCATTTTTTAAGCAATAATAAGGAAAAAGCAAATTAAAGATTGTAATTTGGAATCCATTGGTGTATAATAACTATGTCATATCGCAATTAAACGGAGGGATAAATATGAAAAAAAAGGGCGAGCTTGTATCATTCCGACCTGACATAAAGGTAGTAGACTGTACCTTGCGTGACGGCGGACTTGTAAACAACTTCTTTTTCACAGATGAATTCGTAAAGGATCTTTACAAGACAAATATAAAGTCGGGTATAGATTACATGGAATTCGGCTATAAAGCATCAAAGGAGCAGTTCGATACAAGCAAATTCGGAAAATGGAAATTCTGCAATGACGATGATATAAGAGCGATAGTCGGTGACAATGACACAGACCTGAAAATATCAGTCATGGCTGATGTAGGCAGAACAGATTTCCGTAACGATATTACAGACAAGGCAAACAGTCCGATAGACATGGTAAGAGTTGCAACATATATCAACACTATACCGTCAGCACTGGAGATAGTCGAATACTGCAACAAAAAGGGCTATGAAACAAGTATAAATATCATGGCTGTATCAAAGTCGAACGATATGGATCTTGATGATGCGCTTAATCTTATCGGCATGAGCTGTGTAGATGAGATATACATAGTTGACAGCTACGGTTCACTCTATCCGGAGCAGCTGAGAAGGCTTGCGGAGAAATATCTTGATATCGGTGAGAAGTACAACAAAAAGATAGGCATACACGCGCATAACAATCAGCAGCTGGCATTTGCAAACACCATAGAAACACTTACAATGGGCGTAAGCTATCTTGACTCAACGATATGCAGTCTCGGACGAGGCGCAGGAAACTGTCCGACAGAGCTTCTTTTAGGATTCCTTAAAAACCCGAAATATCACATCACACCGCTTCTTAGATTTATCGAGGAGCATATAGTACCGCTGAAGGAAGAAGGTCTTATCTGGGGATACGATATCCCCTACCTTTTAACGGGCCGGTTAAATCTTCATCCAAGAGACGCAATACAGTTCACGCACGACAAGCGAACAGACTACGCGGAATTTTTCCACTTCCTCTACGACCGCAACATTTAATTTGAATTTATACAAAAAACGCATGGCAAAACATTTTGAGTTCTGCCATGCGTATTTTTTGTTTATCAGTTTTTAAGGCTCTGCATAGGAGCAGGTATTCTGCCGCCGCGGGAGATGAATTTTGCAGGAGATTTCGGGTTGACATCCATGATAGGACCGTTACCCAAAAGACCGCCGAAATTAAGCTCCTCGCCTGCCTTCTTTCCGATAGCCGGAATAAGTCTTACAGCGGTAGTCTTTGAGTTTACCATGCCTATAGCGGCTTCATCGGCTATTATTCCCGAAATTATATCAGCGCTCGTATCGCCGGGAATAGCTATCATATCAAGACCCACAGAGCATACCGCAGTCATAGCTTCAAGCTTCGTAAGAGTAAGCGCCTTGCTTCTTGCGGCCTCTATCATTCCGGCATCCTCGGTAACAGGGATAAACGCGCCCGAAAGACCGCCGACATGTGATGACGCCATTACGCCGCCCTTTTTGACTGCATCATTGAGCAAAGCAAGACAAGCAGTCGTACCGTGAGCGCCGCACTGCTCAAGACCCATTTCTTCAAGTATATAAGCTACAGAATCACCGATAGCAGGTGTGGGCGCAAGTGAAAGGTCAACTATACCGAAAGGAACACTCAAACGCTTTGAAGCTTCCTGAGCCACAAGCTGTCCCATTCTTGTTATTTTAAAGGCAGTTTTCTTTACTATATCAGCGACCTCGGTTATATTGCAGTTATCAGCCTTGGCAAGAGCCGCCCTTACAACTCCGGGACCTGAAACGCCTACATTTATAACACAGTCGGCTTCACCCGGACCATGAAAAGCGCCTGCCATAAACGGATTATCCTCCGGCGCATTGCAGAAAACAACAAGCTTAGCTGCGCCTATGCAGTCACGGTCAGCAGTAAGCTCGGCGGCTTTTCTGATAACATGTCCCATCTTCTGAACTGCGTCCATATTTATTCCGGCTTTCGTACTGCCTATATTTACGGATGAGCAGACCTTTTCAGTGGTTGCAAGAGCTTCGGGAATACTCTCGATAAGCGCATAGTCGCCGGGAGCAAAGCCCTTGTGCACAAGAGCGGAATAACCGCCTACAAAGTTAACTCCGACAGTATCGGCAGCTCTGTCGAGAGCAGCGGCGAATTTAACGGGACTCATCGAAGGACAAGCCGCCGCAAGCATAGCCACAGGCGTAACAGCTATTCTCTTATGTATTATCGGAATACCGTATTCCTTGCTGATATCCTCACCTGTCCTGACGAGGTTCTGAGCATAGCGGCATATCTTATCATAAAGCTTTGTGCAGGCCTTATCTATATTTTCATCAATACAGTCAAGCAACGAGATACCCATAGTGATAGTTCTCACATCAAGGTTTTCATTATCTATCATATTGATAGTTTCAAGTATATCATGTGAATTTATCATTAAGCAAAACCATCCTTTATCAGATCTTATGCATAGCGTTAAAGATATCCTCATGCATGACATGTATCTTAACGCCCATTTCCTCGCCCTTAGCCGTAAGAGAATCTACAAGCTCCGAGAAAGGAACTGTGCAGGCTGTTATATCTACAAACATTATCATAGCGAACATTCCCTGTAGAATAGACTGTGTTACCTCGATTATATTAACGCCTACCTTAGCACATTCACTTGAAACATTTGCAAGTATTCCGACATTATCTTTTCCGAGTACTGTAATTACTGCATTCATAAAAAAACCTCCTGCGGCTGTCAGCCGATGAAATCTTACATAAAGCCAAAAATCAGCTCATGCATTACAATAAGAATTATCCCATTTTTTTATCCGATTGTCAAGAATAAAGTAAAAGCGCCGTTTTGATGTAATAGCCGTAAAGCGCACCGTAAGGGGCGTGTCGGCGGACGTAGAAAACCGGCGCCCATGCGCCGCCGCACCGGATGTGCGTGCATAGCAGTGTAGGCTAATGCAAAGTAAGCGCGCTTTACCGCGCGAGAACGTAATCGACCGCGGAGGCACTCCGCTCCGCTCTGATATGTTATTCGGAAGTTTATCCACGCGGTTTTTAGTTGTTGAAATAAAATGGTTTTTAAACTCAAAGTTTTAATTTTCCCCTGTTTTTTGTAATTCAACTGTTGAATATCTTCAAAAATTTGGTATAATATATGAATAGCGTAAAACAATGCATAATAAGCAGATAAATAATGATAAACCTAGCGATAATAATAATAATAATATCAGGCAAAGTGAAATAGAACAAGTTGAGGACTATCTTTCTGGAAATCAAATACAATTTAATCAAAACCATCAAAATGCCAAG
>ONVG01000174.1 GCA_900321195.1 uncultured Eubacteriales bacterium | reverse complement strand
TTGTATCTTTGCAAAAAAGTTAGGCTATGAAAATTTCGTAAAATTAGGCTATCTGCAAATGAACCGCAACTGCTATACCGCAGACGATATAGAAAAATTCCGCAAAGCTGTTGTAAAATATATCGTTCCCATAGCTGACAGATTATACCGTGACCAGTCGGAAAGGACAGGACTTTCCTATCCATTTACATTTGCGGACGCATCGCTGCGTTTCCGTGACGGAAATCCTGAGCCGCAGGGAACTCCCGAACAGATACTTGAAACAGGAAAACAGCTCTACCATGAGCTTTCGCCCGAAAGCGCTGAATTTATCGATACAATGACGGAAAACGAGCTTATGGACGTACTCAGCAAAAAGGGCAAGGCCGGCGGCGGCTACTGTACGCAGATAGCAGACTATAAAGTACCGTTTATCTTTGCGAACTTCAACGGTACATCTGATGACGTCGAGGTCATAACGCATGAAGCAGGACACGCTTTTGCATTCTATATCGCAAGGAACATAGTTCCCTCAGACAATCAAAGCCCCACTCTTGAAGCGTGTGAGATACACTCTATGACAATGGAATTTTTCGGCTGGAAAAAGAGTGATGAATTTTTCGGCAAAGACGCACGCAAGTTCAGATACGATCATCTTTTCGGCGCTCTGACATTCATACCCTACGGAACTATGGTAGACCATTTCCAGCATATAATGTATGAAGAACCGTCAATGACACCCGCTCAGAGACACGAGGTATGGAAAGAGCTTTCGGCTGTATATATGCCCTGGATGAAGCTTGACGGCTCACTGTTCTACGGTGAAGGCAGGGGCTGGCAAAGGCAGATGCATATTTACGAAAATCCGTTCTATTATATAGATTACTGTCTTGCACAGACTGCTGCGCTCGAATTCTGGATGATAATGCAGAAAAGCCACGATGAAGCATGGGAGCGCTACATGAAGCTTGTAAGAAAAGCCGGCACACAGACATTTGATGAGCTTATACAGACAGCAGGATTAAAGTCGCCGTTTGATGAAAGTGCATTAAAGGAGGTCGCAGAAACAGCGGCAGAGTGGCTCGAAAGGAATAAGCTTTAAGGGGAGGATAAAAATGCCGGAAATACAAAATAAAAGCATGAAATTTCTTTTTAAAATATCTTGAACAGGAAAACAGTGAGCTTAAAAGCAGGATAAGCAGGCTTGAAAAGGCACTTGAAGAAGAAAAGCTCAAAGCCGGATATTCCGATGATGATTACCAAGATAAAATAAATAATATCATAAAAGAATTTGACTCAAAATCGAATGAGCTTAAAAGCAGAATAAGCAAACTTGAAAAGGCGCTTGAAGAAGCAAATAATAAAACTGAACAATTACAAACCGAATCAGATGACAGAGAAAATTCATTTTGGGATGAATATGTCAGGAGAACAGAAGTAAATGATGAGATAAACAAGCTGAAAAAAGAGCTTGAAAATAAAAACACCGAAATAAAGAATATCAAGGACAGCATAAATGAAAAGGAAAAACCGAAGACTGACCCGTTTGAGGTCTTTATATATATTATAGTCTTTTTATTCATAATCACTTTCATTGCAGGAAATACATGGACGATAGTACTCCAGACACAAGGCACACAGCTTCTTGCGCTTTGGCCGCATGCTCTCACAATTATAGGTATTCTTTCGGCAATATGTGTTTCATTCTTAATAGTTTATTTTATATTAGAGGGATTTGAAGGAGAAGTTATTGCAGATATGTTGATCATCTTAGCAGCAGCGGCAGTCCTGACAATAATTATAAATATCGTTGCATATGATATCATAATGCTTGTATCATGGTTAGGGGGATAAAATGAAAAACTTTGTTGAATTTGATAATGTTTACAAAAGATATAAGATGGGCGAGGTCACTATAACCGCCGCCGACGGAGTTACATTTTCCGTTGATGAGGGTGAGTTTGCCGTTGTTGTCGGTCTTTCGGGCGCAGGAAAAACTACCGTACTGAATATTTTAGGCGGTATAGACAGCTGTGACGAGGGAAAGATAGTCGTTGGCGGCAAGGATATAAGCAGGCTCGGAAAACACGACCTTGCTTCCTACAGACGATATGATATCGGCTTTGTGTTCCAGTTCTATAACCTCATACCGAATCTTACGGCAAAAGAAAATGTAGAGCTTGCAACACAGATATGCAAGGACTCTATAGATGCGGACACAGCGCTTGAAAGCGTCGGACTTTCCGAAAGAAAGAACAATTTCCCGTCACAGCTTTCGGGCGGTGAGCAGCAGAGAGTATCTATCGCAAGAGCGCTTGCAAAAAAGCCTAAGCTCCTGCTGTGCGATGAGCCTACAGGCGCGCTCGACTACAACACGGGCAAAAACATTTTAAAGCTTTTGCAGACAAAATGTATCGAGGACGGTATGACTGTAATACTCATAACCCACAACTCTGCCATTACGCCAATGGCTAACCGTGTTATAAGAATGAGGAGCGGAAAGGTTGTAAGCAACACTGTCAATCCCTCACCTCTCCCAATTGAACAGATAGAATGGTAAGATATTAGCCATAATTTGATAAATTTTCTTTAGTAACGGAGGCGACAGTCATAAAAACGAAATTCAAAAAAAGCTCGCTGAGAAAAAATATCATTCGTGAGATATCAAGAAGCAAATCAAGGTTTTTTTCCATATTTGCAATAATCGGCATAAGCGTAGGCTTTTTTGCCGGCGTAAAGTCTACTTCACCGAGTATGCTGGAAACCGCAGAAAGATATGTTGACGACCAGCATCTTTCTGATATCAATATAATATCAACAGTCGGATTTGACAATGATGATATAACAGATATAGCCAATCTTCCGAGTACAGTTGAAGTGATGCCTGCCTACATGGCTGACGTTATAATAACTCAGGATACAACGGATTATGTTGTAAGGATATACTCCGTACCCGAACAGACGGATACCAACCTTCACGATATAAACGCGCCTGTCATTAAAAGCGGACGAATGCCCCAAAGTGATGACGAATGCGTTATGGAGGACTATTATCTTGCAATGTCGGGATATAAGATAGGCGACAAGGTAAAGATAAATCCGACCGTAGATGGCAAAGACACTCTCGGCATGCTGAAACACCTTGAATACAAGATAGTCGGAACGATATATGACCCTTTGTATTTCACATATCTCAGAGGAAACACGAATATCGGTGACGGCTCGATAACATTTTACATGATGATATCGCCCGAAGGCTTTGCATACGAGCGATACACAAATGCTTTTATACGGACAAAAGCCTCTGACGGCAGCGAAAGCGAAAAGCCCGAATATGAAAAGCTATCCGAAAAATGCATACAGAGATTTAATGATACTACTCTTTATGACGCAAAGAAAAAAATATCCGACGGTCAGCAAGAGTATAACGAAAAAAAGAAGGAAGCTCTTGACGAGATAGCCGACGGCGAAAAAAAGCTCAAAGAGGGCGAGCAGGAGTATTATCATAAAATATCCGATGCAAAGAAAAAGATAGACGACAGCGAAAAAGAGCTTAAAGACGGCATAAAGCAATTTGAAGAGGGAAAGCAGAAATACGCTGACGGCATTGAAGAAGGCAAGCAAAAAATCGCTGACGGAGAAAGACAGTATAACGAAGGTCTAAGGCAGTACAACGCCGGCAAGTCGGAATATGAAGTAAGAATAAGAGAAGCCGAAGCAAAGCTTGAAGCCGCTCAGGCGGAATTTGATGAACAGTACAAGAATTTCTATATAAACATCAAGCCCGAAGCCGAAGCAAAACTCTCACTTCTGAAAACCAGTATAGATATCAGCAGCAATGCGGTATCAACTCTTGAGCATCAGCTTGCCGGGCTGAAAAGCAGGGCGCTCATAGGAGAGGTTCTGGAAAGCGAAAAGCCCGAATATGAAAAGCTATCCGAAAAATGCATACAGAGATTTAATGATACTACTCTTTATGACGCAAAGAAAAAAATATCCGACGGT
>ONVG01000129.1 GCA_900321195.1 uncultured Eubacteriales bacterium | reverse complement strand
TTGACTAAGTTGATATTGGTAAGACACTGTCAGTCGGAAGGCAATCTTGAAAAGTTTTTTCAGGGTACTATAGATACGGATATAACGGATGTTGGTTTTGACCAGATAAACCGTACAGCCGTTCTTTTGAAGAATGAGCATATAGACGTTATATATTCAAGTCCGAAAAAAAGAGCATTGAAATCTGCCAAGGGGATAAATGTTTATCATAATGTCGATATAAAGACGGATGAACGTCTTTGTGAAATAGATGCAGGACTGTGGGAAGGAATCCTTCTTGAAAATATCCAGAAGACATTTCCGCAGGCTTATGATAAGTGGAAAAATGACCCGGCAAATTTTGCTGCGCCGGGCGGAGAAACAATGACTCATGTATATGAAAGAGTAAGTGCCGCTGTCAAGGATATAGTAAGTCAGAATAAAGAAAAAACTATATGTATCGTGTCACATGGCTGTGCAATAAGAAATATGATGTGTTATGCGCATGGCTGGAGCATTGACAGGATAGGCGAACTGACAATAGGAAAAAATATGACAGTCAATATAATAAGCTTTGATGACGCTTTAAGACCGCATATACTTATGGAGGGATATTCAAGTCATCTTGATAATTGATATGGAGAAATAAAATGGTAATACTTTCTGTTGATTACGGCAGAGTACGAACAGGTATTGCTGTATGCGACAAAAATGAGATAATCGCTTCGCCCGTCACAGTTATAAAGGAGGTGCGTCAGGAAGTACTTGCAGAGAAAATTGCAGTTATCTGTAATGAAAAGGGCGCTGAGAGTATAGTACTCGGTCTGCCGAAGAATATGGACGGAAGCGAGGGGGACAGCGCCCGCAGCGTAAGGGATTTTGCTGTTATACTGCATGAAAAAACAGGACTGTTCGTAGAACTGCAGGATGAAAGATGCACGACAGTGAGTGCACACGGATATCTTAATGTTACGGATACACGTGGTAAAAAAAGAAAAGATGTTGTAGACAGCGTTGCCGCCGTCATCATTCTTGAAGATCATATAAGATACAGGAGGAATAAGCTATGAGTGTTCTTCCGAGTCAGAAGCTTACAATAGGAGAGCTTTATGTATCTATGGCAGTGGGACTTATACTGTTTCTTTTGCCTAATGATATGAAAAATCAGTTCGGTACTTCGCCGATATCTATGGTCTTTGTGGGCTTAATGGCGCTTGTGATAGTCGGTGTACTTTATATTGCGATAAAGCGGTATGAAGCTATCGGAGCGGCCATGCTTACACAGTCGATAATAACTGTTGCATCGTTTTCATTTTCGATAGTTAATAATGTTATATCGGGGACAAATGATTACTGGTCGAGCATATCGGATTATCAGCTTATAAATATGTTCGTGCTATGGACAGTGCCGTTTATGCTTATGGTAATAATACGCATGTTTACTGTTGGAAGATATGATACCGGAAATAAGCGTCTGAGGTTTGCGAGATTTCTTTCGCTCAGTCTAAGGGCGCTGATGATAATATACATACTTGTGGCGGTGTTCAAGCAGATAATGCCGCACCGTCCTGATATGATAAATGCAAGGTCTATATATTACATGCCGTTTACAAAGATAAAGGATTGTATCTATGGAAATAACGGCGGTTCGATAGCATATCTTGTATGGCACTGCCTTATACTTGCACCGTTTACATTCAGCCTGCTGATACTGAATTCAAAGCTCAGATGGTACAATATACTTATAATATCTCTTGCTACGGGACTTACTATCGAGATACTTCAATTCTCCCTTAATACAGGCATAGTATATACAGATGATTTTATAATGTACATTATAAGCGGATTTATAGGAATGATATTAAAGCGGCTTATAGACACGATAAGGTCTTGTGTAACAAAGGGAGAAGAAAAGAATATGATGAGTCTTGATTATACCCCTATAGTAAAGAAGCGTTTCAGCGGTGATGACAGTGCAGAGACTGAAAATATCTTATCCTCGGAAATGACCGTTGAGGAAATATCGGAATAACTCAAAGCCTGACGTAAAAATGCGTCGGGCTTTTTAATGTATTGTTCTTGACAAAGCTTTTTGTTGGGATTATAATGTTATTATCATACAACTACTAACAGGTGATAAAAATGGAACTCAGAGATAAAAACGGACTTACGGAAAAAGAATTTCTCGAAAAATATCGTCCGGGAGATTATGAAAGACCGTCTGTTGCTGTCGATACGGTAATATTTACAGCAACTCAGTCTGACAGTGATAATTACAGAAGACTTCCGGAAAAAAGCCTTAAAATACTTCTCATAAGGCGCGGAGGACATCCGTATCTTGGACAGTGGGCGCTTCCCGGAGGATTTGCAGAACCGCATGAGTCTACCGAGCAGGCGGCAAAGCGTGAGCTTCTTGAAGAAACAGGAGTTGACGGGATATATCTCGAACAGCTCTATACATTCAGCGAGCCTGACAGAGACCCGAGAATGCGTGTGATGAGCTGCTCATATATGGCGCTTGCCGACAGCTCAAAAATACAGCTCAGCGCAGGAGATGATGCTCAGTGTGCGGAGTGGTTCAATATAAGTCTTAAAAAGACGTATGAAAACAGCAATGAAACAGATAACGGTATAGAATACAGTGAGGAATACAGTCTTACTCTTGAAAAGGATGATATAAAGCTTTCAGCGGCACTAAAACATATCATCAAAAAGTCATGCAGGGGAACCGAGGATATACTTGATATAATAAGCTCGGACGGTATAGCCTTTGACCATGCAAAAATAATCACGTTTGCACTTATCAGGCTGAGAGGAAAAATACTTTACAGCGATATTGCGCTCAATCTTATGCCGGAGGAATTCACGCTTACAGAATTCCAGCAGGTGTATGAGATAATACTTGACAGACAGCTTTTAAAAGCGCCGTTCAGAAGAAAATTCGGTGTGCTTGCAGAGGAGACCGACTCTGTAAAAAAGGATGCAGGTCACCGTCCTTCAAGGCTTTTCAGAAAAAAATGGCTCAACGGCACCGTACTTTGATAATTCGGGAGTGAAAGATAAATGAGGATACTTATAGTTGAGGATGAAACAGGACTTGCGGAAGCAGTCGCAGCAATACTCAAAAAAGAAAGATATTCAACAGACATTGCAAATGACGGTCAGACAGGGCTTGAATATGCGCTGACTGATGATTATGACTGCATACTTCTTGATATAATGCTGCCTAAGATGAACGGGCTTGACGTTCTTTCATGTCTGAGAGTAAAGGGGATAGAAACTCCTGTAATACTTCTTACCGCCAAGTCTGAAATAGAGGATAAGATAAACGGACTTGACTGCGGAGCTGATGATTATCTTACAAAACCGTTCTCTACAGGAGAGCTTCTTGCAAGGATAAGAGCTGCAACAAGAAGAAAAGGCATTCCTGCGGACATAAATCCCAAATACGGCGATATCGTTCTTGATATCAAAAAGGGAGAGATGATATGCGGAACCAATTCTGTCGTACTCGGAAGAAAGGAGTTTCAGATGATGGAGCTTCTTATATCCAATGCAGGAAACGTAGTCACAAAGGATAAGTTTGTTATCAAGATATGGGGATATGATGACGACAGCGAATATAATAATGTCGAGGTATATGTATCATTCCTCCGCAAAAAGCTTGCTATGCTGAATTCAAGAATACAGATAAAGACAAGACGTGGAATAGGCTACTGTCTGGACGGTGCAAGATGATAAAAAGGCTTAGGATAAAAATAGTTGTTGTAATAATGTCAATACTGACGCTTACAGTATTCGCTATAATGACAGCGATAAATATAGTGTCGTGGTCATCGAACCATAATGAGATAGAAACAAGACTGTACAGACTTGCCGATAATGACGGATTTCTGCCGACAGATGAAAAGATAGAAATATTCCATGACTCACAGTCGGGATATGTAGATACATTTTCCGTACAGATAAACAGATTTTATGAGGTGCGGAAAATAGTAATAAGCCGAAACATAAACGTTGAGCAGAGTGTGATAATAGAATATGCAAATGAAGCATTGAACTCGGATTCAAATTCAGGCGAACTCGGAAGCTACGCCTTTCTTGTAAACAACCGTCCTTACGGAAAGATAATAGTCTTTATGGATATACAGCCCTATCAGCAGGCAGCAAAAAATCTGTTTCTTATAACTTCCCTGACAGGACTTATATCTATAATATTCTTTTTCATAGTATCGTTTTTCCTTGCAAAATGGCTTGTCAAGCCTGTCAAAAGCACACTCGAAAAGCAGAAGCAGTTTATTTCGGATGCAAGCCATGAGCTTAAAACACCGCTTGCAGTGATAAGCACTAATACTGATGTTTTAGAAGCAGAGATAGGCGAGAATAAATGGCTGGGATATATACGTAGTGAGTCTGTCCGTATGAGTGAGCTTGTAAATGAGCTTTTGTGCCTTGCAAGGCTTGACGATAAAAGCAGTCAGGCACTGCATTTTGCAGAAACAGACCTTTCACAGCTCGTTTTGCAGACAGCACTTCCTTTTGAAAGCGTACTTTTTGAGATGGGCAAAATATACAGTGTCGAGGTACAGCCGGATATAAAAGCCAAAGTGGATGAAAGCTCTATAAAGCATGTTCTTACGATACTTATAGACAATGCGGTAAAATACTCTAAAGAAAACGGAGAGATAACCGTAAAGCTCTATATGCATTCGGGCAGGAAGATAATAGAAGTCTATAACACCGGTGAT
>ONVG01000173.1 GCA_900321195.1 uncultured Eubacteriales bacterium | reverse complement strand
GGCGATATAAAGAATGCGCCGACAAAGAAGATACCTTACTTTGATCTTGAAGTACCGACAGAGCTTCCCGGCGTTGACACAGGTATTCTTGATCCGAGAGATACTTATGCAGATGCAGCAGAGTGGGATGCAAAGGCTAAGGATCTTGCAGAGAGATTTGTAAAGAACTTCAAGAAGTATGAAACTAATGAGGCAGGCAAGGCTCTCGTAGCAGCAGGTCCTCACATCGGCTGATAAATTTACGGATATATAAGCAAAGCAGGTACGGCTCAAACACCGTGCCTGCTTTTTTGCATTTCTTTTGCGTTTCTTTATATAAAAAAGTGAGCGCTCACTTTTTATCGTGAGCGCTCATAAGGAATGATCATTCTGTAATTGTCTTTTCAGCTGCGGACTTAGCTATATCTTCATCTGTAACGGTTACATTGAAGAAGCTCTTTGAAATGAATCCGATCTTGCTCTTAGCCTTTACGCATATCTGATAATCGCCGGGCTTGTCAAACACAATGCTTGCAATGTTGTTTTTGTCATACTTCTGAACGGTCGTCCATTTGCTGTCGTTAACATTCATATAATATACAGCAAATACACTTTCCATATCAATAGCTTTGCAGTTTACAACAACTGCATTGCCTTTTTTGAATATCTTAGACTGGTTGTTAAAGGACTGAGCTACCTTCCAGTCAAAGTACTTTTTGATTACTTTTCCGTCGGCATCCTTTACCTTTATGCATATTTCATAATCACCTGTATTTGCAGGTTTCAATTCAATTGTGTTGTTGGAAGCATACTTCTGCTTTGTTGTCCATTTTTTGCTGCCCTTTGTTCTGTAGTAGAAAGCATACTTATAATCACCTGCGCCGTATTTTCCCTGAGCAGAGAATGTTGCCGATGCGCCAAGGAGAGTAATGCTTGTCGTCTTGAATTCTGCATCAAAAGGAGCATTTACTTTAAAGCCTTGCTTTTCTGCATATCCGACAGCATAGTCGGTATTGTTTTCACAATAGAAGACTGCATCCTTAGGAACATCTGTGAAAGCGTCATCAGCTATTTTTGTAACTGTCGGCAGAACAACTATCTTTTCAAGCTCTTTACAATTTGAGAATGTCAGTGATTTTATCTCTGTAACGCCTGCGGGTATAGTTACCTCGCTCAGCTTTGAGAACATAAATGCACCCTCACCGATAGATGTAACAGAATCAGGTATTGTAACAGTTTCAGAGTTGTTTCCGTAAAATGCATAATTGCCTATAGCAGTTATACGCTCGGAGGGAGAATACTTTCTTGTTGCGGCAACAGCAACTACAGTTGTGCCTTCTTTGTTAAGAACTATACCGTTTACGGATTTGAAGTAAGGATTTGCCTTGTTGATATAGATATATTTAAGTGTAGGCATCTTAAAGAATGAGTAACCGTCTACTTCTTTGATAGTTTCGGGAAGTGTTACGGCTGTTACGGTATTTTCAGATGTAAGCTTTACAGATATTACCTGGAACATGTCGGCAACAGAAGGAACTGCTATTTTCTTTTCTGTTCCCAGATACTTGACAGCCTTTGCATAAACGCCGTTGTTAAGGTCGAGGTCTATCTGATATGTAAAGTCGCCGTCGGTATAAAACAGCTGTGATTCAGCGATAGTGTATTTAGCTGCTTTTTCCTGTATTGCCATTGAAAGCATCTGTACCTGCTGAGCAGCTTGGGCTATCTTTGTTCTGAGTTCTTCCGGGAGCTTAGCGTATGCAGCCTTTATAGTTTCTGCTATGTTCTTGCCTGTAGCTATCGCAGTATCTTTTGCGGCAAGATACCCCTTGTACAGTGTGTCAACCAGATCAGAAATGAATTTCTGAGCCATAAACTCCGGGAAACCCTCCTGAGATACTACAGCGATTATCTGCTGTACCTGCTGTTTGGTGTCTTCCGGAAGAGCTTCAAAAGCTGAGGTGTATATCTTGTTAATAAGCTCTTTAGCCTCTTCCTTCGGGAATTTCTCGTTGATGTAGTTTACAAGGTCTTCTTTGGGAACAACCATATTAGATGGTGAAGCAGATGGGAAAGTCGGTGCCGGGGAAGCTACTGCTGCTGATGCTGTTATGCCTGTACCTGCGAGCATAGATACAGTCAATGCGCCTATGAGTACTTTTTTGAAAAATTTGTTTGATAGCATAATAATTACCTCCCGTCAGAATAAATATTTTTTAACTTAAAATTATTATATCACAGTATTTTCGATTTTTCAACAAAATCTTTGGCTTTTTGTTAATTTTCACATTATTTTATTTTGGTAAAAAATATCAGCAGACAAAAAAGCTCAAAGCCTTAAATTAAAAATAGCTTTGAGCTTTTGTTAAGCTGTAGGTTGATTTATCTGTGTCGTCCTGTTCCTGAGCTTGAATTGCTGCCCGAACCGGAGGAGGGACGGCTTGAAGAATGTGTAGATCTGCTGCTGTAGCTTCTGTTTCTTGAGGAGCTGTGATGATAGCTGCTATGGCGGTTATAATATCTTCTGTCGTCATCATAATAATTTCTGCTATTGTTGTAATAATTGTCATATCCGTTTCTGTTGGCTCTGCGCCTTGCGGAATTAGATGCAGATGATATTATTGATAATATTATTAATATCAGGAAGATGCCGCCTATCCATAAATAAGCCGGTATCGTTTTCAGGAAACCGAATATATTTTCAAATTCGTTTGTTGAGGAATCATATGTATTATTGTAATTATTAGGATAATCGTTGTTTAAATAGCTGTTTTGGGTATAATTGTTTGTTTTGTATGTTCCTATACGTTCTATCTCATCAAGTCCGTTTATTATGCCCTTGCGAACCTTATCTTCATATATAGGTTCGGAGCTTTTCGGGAGATACTTGTACATAGCATCAAGTATATTGTTTCTTTTAGATTGCGGAAAGATATCCTCTGCTCTGTTGAATACGCGGATATAGTCATAGGATGACATGTATCCGCTGAAAGAAGGTGATTCACCCTCGAAATCAAGATATATGAACAGCGAGTCGGGAACGCTTCCGAATACAGCTTTTGAGCAGTTGTATGCAAAATCCTCTGTTTCAATATCTGTCCTGTAATTTCCGCCGATAAAGACACCTATCTGTATTCCAAGCTCATCTGCTGTTTGTTTTATGCGGTTCCATATTTCCCTTTCGGAAGTAACAGATATTATTCCGGCTTCATCCATAAAAAAGGCAGTGCTTGTGCGGTATGGCGCTCTTCTGATAGCAGCCTGATAATCTGTGCAGCTGTAATCGAAATATGTCTTAGGTTCAACAGGGTTTGCGGCATAGGCTGTTATGCTGAATATTAATAAAATGCAAAAGGTCAGTAATGATACGATAACGCGGCTTTTGACAAGAGCTGTTTTTTTCATAGCAAGCGATCTCCCCTTAAACAAATAATAATTATTTTCTAAATTGTATCATT
>ONVG01000217.1 GCA_900321195.1 uncultured Eubacteriales bacterium | reverse complement strand
TGAATATCTACAGCAACGCTGCCGAGTATGCTTTTGAGTGTATGTATCGTTTCTTCGGCGGCTCTTTCCCACTCTGACTGATGCGGCTCAAGATATACCGTTCCTCGTTTCATTCCTATGCTCATAATATCATTACATCATTTCCTGTTCGGTCTTTGACAGCCATTCTTCAAAATATTCAAGAGTTATCTCTCCGCTAATACATCTGTCCCTTAAAGAACGAGCTTCCTTAGACCATTCTTTATATTTCTTCTGCTGTTCCTTTGTCCTTCTTACTCTATGACGGACACGTTCATAAGTACGCTTGAACAATTCCATAACATCAGCCTTATGCTTTACATCATCTGTATCCGGAAGAGTTTCAAGTTTTATCTCACGGCAGGTTTTATCCAATGCAGCATCAACTCTGTCACAGAACTGAATATTCTTATTATAAAGACACGGAAAGTACTTGTCACAGCGTTTACAGATCTTAAATACAATATCCTTGTCAACTATCTCGAACAAGAAAAAATAAAAAATATCATATATGCTTTTCGGATAAAGTACCTTGCAGTTTTCGCCATGAATATTGATAACTTCAATATTCAGCTCAGACTGAAACGAAAGCGGATTTCTTTTGCCGAAAACAAGGTTTGAAATGTATGTATTTACTTCTTCCTGAAGGCTTTCTATTTTGTCAGTTTCTTGTTGCAGCCAGGTTGAGGATAGGAGATCAGGCTCTCTTATATCATTGAATGAGTTTACAGCATCATTATAGAAACAGCAAAAACCACAGCCGATTTTTTCAAGCGGTAACAAGGCTTCATCACTGCTGCCTGACTTTATCCTTTCCGATACGACCTGATTAAGATGCAAATACTCCTTCAAATATGCTACAGAACTATGCTTCATACTTGCAAAGTCGCAAAGCTCCTGCAAATAAAAGCCCTTATGCACATTTCTGTACTCTTTTTCTGCCTCGTTATATATATCAAAGTATTCCTCATTATCGTAAATATAAACTCTATATCTTTTCATAACTACACCCAACCAATTATATATTGATTTTATTATACTATACCGAACAAGCTAATTCAAGCAGCGTGATGCTGCACCATAAATATTTTAATCCGTTGCCAACTATTTTACAGCAAACTGATTAAAAACAAGTATGAACAGATAACAATGTTTTTTATTCGGATAATGAGAATTTATTCCTTTGTTGGTTTCGTCTAATTTGAATAATATTATTTGTTACATTTTTTTATTTTACAGTCTTGTATTTTGTTGATTGGTCTGATATAATCTAAATATACCCATTCCATTGTATTTTATAAAAGGGTATGGAAAGGATGATTATATGATAGATCAAAAAGAAACGCAAAAACTTCCACCACTGCTGACACCGCAGGCACTCGCAGAGGTGCTGGATGTACCCGTGTCATTCTGTTATACGCTTGTCAGGTCTAAGGGCTTTCCGAGCTTTCGTGTGGGCAAGAAGTGGCTTATCTCAACCGACAAGCTAATGACATGGATTGACGCTCAGACAAGTACCGATGAGTGTAAGGACGAAAAGAAGGTGTGACTATGGCGACAGTAAACAAATTTGTCTGCTACGGGGACATAGAGCCGAAAAAGGTGGAGTGGCTTTATTACCCGTACATTCCCAAAGGTAAAATCACTATTATCTGCGGTGATCCGGGTATCGGAAAAACAACCTTTGTTTTGTCCCTCGTTGCACTGCTTACAACCGGAAAGAAGCTGCCATTTTCGGAGCAGTCACATGATGCGATGAATGTATTTTTCCAATCTGCCGAGGACGGTGCGTCAGACACAATTATTCCTCGACTTCTGGAAATGGGTGCTGACTGTAACAAGGTGGTCGGACTTCAAACAAAAAGAAAGTTTGAAAGCTTTGAAAAAAAAAAAAAAAAAGACATAGTCAATCAGCGTATAAAGGTTATGGTCTTTGATCCTATTCAGGCTTTTATGGGAAGCATCAACATCAGTTCTGCAAATGATGTTAGGGAGGTAATGCAAAAGCTCAACGATTTTGCTGAAAGAACGGATTGTGCTATTGTCCTTATCGGACACCTCAATAAGAATTCAGGCGGTATCAATGCTCTGTATCGTTCTCTTGGCTCTATTGATATTGTTGCTGCTGCACGAAGTGTTCTTATCCTGACGACCAATCCCAATAATCCTGATAACCGTATCATGGTACCGCTGAAAAGCAATCTGGCGAAAATAGGGAAAAGCATAATTTAT
>ONVG01000172.1 GCA_900321195.1 uncultured Eubacteriales bacterium | reverse complement strand
CGAAAACCTTTACTAATTATTAATTTTTCTTTATGTTTTTATTTATGATTTTCAGGTATATATTGCATAAGAATAATAAAATACACTGTTTTCTTTACAAAACGCCTTACCACCTCATAATATTTATCATCATTTTTTATGTATATAGCTGTGCTAATAAGCCTATACATCATTTTTCTTGTTATTTTACAAAAAAAATTACGCCTGCTATCAAAACAGGCGTAATAAATTGGTATAATTTCAACTATAAGCAAACAAATTCATTAAGGTTATGTATGCTCAAAACCTTTAGCAGAACGGATCTGATAATATATTAAGTATATTCCTCTGTACAGATTCCGTTTTTTCAGATTTCCTATGGGTTCATACACGTAACCGAGAAATATAACGACAGCATTGCAGGTGTCATTGATATTACCCCTATATAAAAACAGTTTCCCAATGCACTTTGTATATAATCCTTTTTCATAATTCACTCATATTTACTTATTTTTATAACCATTATCAGCCCGCTACAGTTTGTACGCTTCGGCGAGGCGCTTAGACTGGTAACAGACAAGCTTGACAGCAAGAACTTTTATGCATTCAATCCAGAATTTGACAAAGCATGGAAAAAATCAAAAAATAAAGAATAACGCCAAAAAATAAAATTACCCGCAGCACACATTTCCGGTCTTTTTCGGACTTCATAACAGTGCTGCGGGTAATTTTATACATTGACATAATGTGATTTATCTGTTGACATTATTCAATCCATTTTAAAATGCAAAGTCATCTTCATAACAGACTGATTTAAAGTGAAGCAGAATAGTATCAACTTGATATGGATGATTGAGCATGTACTGCCGGAATTTATCACTTCAGAAATTCCTTTTTAAAATCAATAGCAGGAATATCCTCACATATCATTGTATTTCTTGGCTTTTCCATTGCGCCTGCGGGAATATCTATCTTATCAAGCATATCCTTTCTTGCAAACACGGTGAGCGGCATACTCATATCACATACCATCATTCTTGTTGTCAGCATATCCGGCAGGACTTGTATGCTCGTAAAAGCATTGAAATTACTTTCAGTAAGACTTTCAGGAACGATATATACTTCTTTCTTGTTATATGTATAGCTGACAACATGGAACTTTCCCCCACCGCGCATCCATGAAACATTGTTTCCTTTTATGATAAGCGGATTGCCTTTTCTGTCATCAAGAGTCCATTCTTCCCATATTCCCTGAAGCTTCTCCATGAATTCATCATCACGGATGATTATATGTCTGAAAGGTCCTCCGTCTTGTTTTTTCAGCGTATAGAGAGTTTCTCCCATGATAGTATAATAATACAGCATTTTAAGCTCACCGTTTTCATAGGCGAGTTCTTTTATTTCAGTCATCATTTTACCGTCATAAGTGCGTGACAGTACATTATCTTTAAGTTTTATCACAGTGCGTTCACCTGCTTCAAGCTTATCTGCATCATAACTTACTTTTGTTTTAAGACTTACTGCACGGTTATAACCCCTTACCGTCAGCTTTTCATTACGGAATTCAAGGTAATAATGATAGCCTTCTTCCCAGTATCCGTTGAGCTTATCGGAATATTTCATATTATCATATCCTTTCACATTTATACATTCTCGTCAAGCGCTTCTATAAGAAAACTAACTGGACGAAATCCGTCATTGCATGATATCATTGCCGAGTGTTTATTTTTCATCCAGCCATCGTAAATATCCTCAGCACCATAAGAAAGCGCCATAACGAACGCCGACATACTATCCCATGCGCTCTGACACAATCCTTCGGGACGTTCCCAACCGTTTGCTGTAAATACCTGACCCGTTTTCATACTGCAGTGTTCACCGTCAGGCAAGGCTTCATATTTTTCTATCAGGTCTTTGTGACAGACCTTTTTCATAACTGTTATTCTTATTTTTTTCAAATTTTTTCACCTCTCTGTTTATCATGCTGCAATTATTATATCATACATTAATTCTATTTTAAACACGAAAAAATAAAATTAACACATTTTGCATTGATTTAGTTGAAAAATAGTGTATAATAATTATAAATAATATTACAGGAGGTAAGTATCTATGGCGAACAGAATTATTCTCAATCCGACTTCCTATCACGGCAGAGGAGCTGTACAGGAAATTCCGGGTATAATACGTTCAAAAGGCTTTAAGCATGTATTTGTATGCACAGATCCGGACCTTATCAAATTTGGCGTTACAGCTAAGGTAACATCACTTTTAGAAAAAGCAGATATCACCTACACTGTGTATTCTTCAATAAAGCCTAATCCTACTATCGAAAATGTAAAGGATGGCGTGGAAGCTTTCAAATCGTGCGGCGCCGATTCTATTGTTGTTATAGGCGGCGGCTCGGCAATGGATACTGCAAAAGCTATAGGAATTATTATCAATAATCCCGAATTTGCTGATGTACGCTCACTTGAGGGTATTGCTCCGACAAAGAAGCATGCAGTAACAACTATAGCTGTTCCGACAACAGCAGGAACAGCCGCAGAAGTAACTATCAACTATGTTATAACCGATACGGAAAAAGAACGCAAATTTGTCTGTGTTGACGAGCATGACATACCCGAATTTGCAGTTGTTGATCCGGATATGATGTCATCCATGCCGAAAGGACTTACAGCAGCTACAGGCATGGATGCGCTGACACACGCTATTGAAGGATATACTACTCTTGCGGCATGGGAAATGACAGACATGTTCCACCTTGAAGCAATAAAGCTTATATCAAAGCATTTAAGAGGCGCTGTTGAGAACAAGCCCGAAGACCGTGACGGAATGGCTCTTGCTCAGTATGCTGCAGGAATGGGTTTTTCAAATGTCGGTCTGGGTATAGCTCATTCTATAGCCCATACCTTAGGCGCTCATTATGATACTCCTCACGGCGTTGCATGCGCTATGATGCTGCCGATAGTTATGGAGTACAATCAGGAATATACCGGCGAAAAATACCGTGAGATAGCAAGGGCAATGGGCGTTGCAGGCGTTGACGATATGTCTCAGGAGGAATACCGCAAAGCCGCAGTAGACGCTGTAAAGCAGCTTTCCGCAGATGTCGGCATACCATCAGTGAACAAAGACCTTAAAGCCGAGGATATAGATATGCTTGCAGAAGATGCTTATGCCGATGCATGTCGTCCCGGCAATCCGCGCCTTGCAACTGTTGAAGACATAAAGGCTCTTTACAGAAAAATACTTGCTTAGTATCTTTTAGCGGAGAGTGAGCAGTGAAAAGATACTAAACACTGATTACCGCTCACTCTCTGCTGTCAAAGCAGTTCGGACAGCTTTTTACTGTAAAAATAATCGTGTATTATCTTGTCAAGCTCTGACCACATAGGAAGTGTATCACAGCTTTTTGCGCGCGGGCATTCTTCCGCACCCTTTGCAAGACAAGCGACTATTGCAAGTGAACCTTCGGTAACTTCGAGTATCTCACCTACAGAGTATTCTTCCGGCTT
>ONVG01000036.1 GCA_900321195.1 uncultured Eubacteriales bacterium | reverse complement strand
AGGAATATCAAAAGGATATTTGCAGTACGTTTTTGCCTCGGAGAGCGACCTTGTTTTCGGTCTTACATGTGAGGAGCTTGGCCTTGTTACAGCGCTGCTTTTCGGTTTAATTATCGGCGGATTTATGATATATGCAAGAAATATGGCTACAAGGAGCCGCTCGACATTCTATTCCATAGCCGCATGCTCGGCAGGAGGACTGCTTGTTTTTCAGGCTGCGCTGAATATTTTCGGCGTTGTCGATCTTCTGCCGCTTACGGGCGTTACCCTGCCTTTTGTAAGCTACGGCGGTACAAGCATGATGGGATGCTGGGGACTGCTTGCATTCATAAAGGCGGCTGATGAAAGGACCTATTCATCAAGAAATAAAAAACGGTCGGGACTTAACAAGAGTTCCTCATTCACGGGAAAGACATTCAGAAAAAAGGAACAGGAGCCTGAAACCGTAGAAGTGAAAGACCAGAGTTATGTTGATGTCTGAGCATAGGACGGTGAGAAAATGAAAAGTACAAGAGCAAGGTCATTCATGGTGCTTATAATGACGCTTGTGTTTTTTGCAGGTCTTGCATACTATACCGTTAAACTGATAATGCATTCGGCTGAATGGGCATCAATGCCTATGAATGCACATATCTCGGATACGGACGGGCTTGCATTTGCAGGCAATATATATGACAGGAACAATGTAATACTGGCACAGAGTATAGATAAAAAGCGTGTGTATAATGATGATGAAAAGATAAGGAAAGCGTGTGTGCATATCATCGGAGATAATTCAACGAATATATCTACAGCCGTTCAGACTATATACCGCTCGGAGCTTACAGACTTTAATTTTATACACGGTCTTGGCGCGCCCGATATGTTGAAGCAGGGAAGGGATATAACCCTGACGATAGACAGTGAGCTGCAAAAAACTGCGCTTGATGCTCTTGGCGGGCATAAGGGAGCAGTTATATGCTACGACTATAAAACAGGAGAGATACTTTGTATGGTGAGTACACCGACATACGACCCTGTATCCGTTCCCGATGATATAGAAACGAACGGCAGGTATGACGGCGCGTATCTCAACCGCGCAATATCCGTTTGTTATCCGCCCGGCTCGACATTCAAGCTTGTTACGGCTTCTGCGGCGCTTGCGGAATATCCCGAAGCTGAAAGGTTCACTTATGAGTGCAAAGGCAAGGAAACGATAGGCGGCGGAGAAATGGTGTGCTATACTACAAGCGGCGACGTTGACCTTAAAAATGCGCTTGCCGATTCCTGCAATATATATTTCGGACATCTTGCGCTGTATCTCGGCAAGGAAAAAATGACTGAATATGCCGAAAAAGCCGGTTTCAACAATTACATGATGATAGACAGGGCGCAGAGTGAGAAAAGCTTCTACAATGTTGAAAATGCGGACGACAACGACCTTGCGTGGTCGGGTGTGGGACAATATACTGTCATGGAAACGCCTGTAAACATGGCAAGGATGTCCGCCGCCATAGCAAACGGCGGTGTACCGGTAAAGCCGTATTTTATCAAGTATATGGAGGGCACTCTCGGAATATCGGGAAAGTACGGTGAAACAGAGCTTGATGAAAGGATAATGGAAAAGGACACAGCCGAAGCTCTCAAAAAGCTTATGGATTATACCGTTACCAAGACATACGGAAAAAGTTATGTCAGTACGAAGCTCGATATATGCGGAAAAACAGGTACTGCCGAAGTAGACGGCGCGCCGGCTCATGCATGGTTCACGGGTTTCAGTACAAATGAAGAGTGTTCGATAGCATTTGCAGTCATTATAGAGAACGGCGACTCGGCATACAATGTGGCTATACCTGCCGCAAGAGCCGTACTCGACAAAGCTGCTGAAATATACAAGCCTTGACGGGCTTGTATCTCAAAGAATATCAAAGCGGAAGGTCACATTTTGATGTGATTTTCCGCTGTTTTTTACTTATCAAAAAAATTTATAAATTTTTATAAAAAAGGTTGTAATTTATGTGCAAATGAGATATAATGGGTTAAACTGTGTATGAAATATTGTCATTATTGCTTTATTATAATACATTAATTTTATTTTAAGGAGGAAATCACCCCAATGAAACAGTACAGTGCAAAAAATATTTTCAATATTGCTCTTGCAGGTCACAGCGGTTCGGGAAAAACATCACTTGCAGAAGCAATGCTCTATCTTGGCGGCGGTTCTGACCGTCTCGGCAAGGTAAGCGAAGGAAACACCGTTTGCGACTTCGACCCGGAGGAAATAAAGCGTAAAACTTCCGTTCAGGCATGTGTTGCTCCTGTTGAGTGGAAGGGCAAGAAGCTCAATATAATTGACGCTCCCGGGCTTTTCGACTTTGAGGGCGGTCTTTATGAGGCTGCAAGAGCTGCCGATACAGTACTTATCACAGTATCGGGCAAGGACGGCGTATGCGTTGGTACGGAAAAGGCTGTTAAGGCTGCCGACAAGCGCGGTCTTACAAAGGTATTCTTCGTAAACGGTCTTTGCGATGAGAGCGCACGTTTCTATCGTGTTTTTGAAAATCTTAAAGCATCATTCGGTCCTTCCGTGTGCCCTGTTGTTGTTCCGTATATAGTTGACGGTCAGGCTGACTGCTATGTAAACCTTCTTGAATATAAGGCATATAAATATGTTAACGGCAAGATAACAGTTGTTCCGATACCCGATATGGGCGACAGACTTGAGGGTCTGAGAACAGCTATATATGAGGCTGTTGCTGAAACAAGCGATGATATGTTTGAAAAGTATTTCTCCGGTGAAGAGTTCACTCCCGAAGAGATAATCGTCGGCGTAAGCAAGGGCGTAAAGGACGGTACTATAAGCCCCGTATTCTGCGGTGATGCTCTCCTTACCTATGGCGTTGAACAGCTCCTTAACGGTCTTATATGGCTCGCTCCTTGTGCAGAGGATAAGTCTGCCGAGGTCGCAGTAGATACAGAAGGCAATCCTGTGGAGCTTAATGTAAATGAGGACGCTATGTCTGCGGCTGTAGTATTCAAGACTATCGCTGACCCGTTCGTTGGAAAGCTTTCATACTTCAAAGTAGTTTCCGGCAAGATATCATCAGATACTCCGCTTGTAAATATGAGAACAGGCAATACCGAGCGAGTTACAAAGGTAATGACCATAAAGGGCAAAAAGTTAGAGGACGCTGCATATATAGGCGCAGGCGACATCGGCGCTGTTGCAAAGCTTTCCGCTACAAATACAGGTGATACACTCTGCGCTCCTGCAAGAAAGGTAATACTTGACGGTATAGATTATCCTGCTCCGTCACTTACTATGGCTATAGCTCCAAAGACAAAGGGCGACGAAGAAAAGGTCGCTCAGGGCGTTATGAAGCTCTGTGAGGAAGATCCGACTATCAAGTTTGAGACTAACCACGAAACACATCAGATGATAATAAGCGGTATGGGCGAACAGCACCTTGATGTTGTCGTTTCAAAGCTCAAGGCTAAGTACGGCGTTGAAGTTGTACTTTCAAAGCCGAAGGTAGCATACCGTGAGACAATAAGAAAATCCGTAAAGGTACAGGGCAGATATAAGAAGCAGACCGGCGGTCACGGACAGTTCGGTGATGTATGGATAGAGTTCTCACCGTGTGAGAGCGAGGACATGATATTTGAAGAGAGAGTTGTCGGCGGCGCAGTACCGAAGGGCTTCTTCCCGGCAGTTGAAAAGGGTCTGCGCGACAGCATAGCAAAGGGACCGCTTGCAGGCTTCCCTGTTGTAGGACTTAAAGCTACTCTCTATGACGGCTCATATCATCCTGTTGACTCCTCTGAAATGTCATTCAAGACAGCGGCTTCACTTGCATACAAAGCAGGTATGCCCGATGCATCCCCCGTACTTCTTGAGCCTGTAGGACTTCTCAAGGCTACAGTGCCGGATTCAAACATGGGTGACGTTATGGGCGAAGTAACAAAGCGCAGAGGCCGCGTACTTGGCATGAATCCGTCTGAGGACCGTATGCAGACTATCGAGGCAGAGGTACCGCAGGCAGAGATGAGCGACTTCTCCACCTTTATCCGCCAGACCACACAGGGCAGAGGCTATTTCAGCTTTGAGTTTGTTCGCTACGAAGAAGCTCCCTCAGTCGTTGCACAGAAGGTAATCGAAGAAAACAAAAATTAATAAGTCAGGAGTGCGGAGTAATGAGCTTGTTCGCAGTTCAGAATAATTTAGCTTTCCGCATTCGTGATCCTGCTTTAAAGTGCTTAAAAATTCCCGTCAGTTCTTTGACCTGACGGGAATTTTCTATGTGTGTCAATGTTTAATCGTTGTTTTTTGTACAAATCAATAATTGAATTATTGAAAGAATTATGATATAATTACTATAACTAAATGTCGGGTATAACATGACAAGGAGGTAATAGAGATGAACAGTAAACTCAAAAGAAGATTTCGTGCAGTTGGTCTTGCAGCATTTCTGCTTTTTTGTAATTAAGAATTAACGGCTAAAGATGATAATTTCCCCGTCAGAATGATAAGTTCTGACGGGTTTTTTAATGATGTTTGTTTTTTGCATAAAATTAGATTTACAAATGAATATTAAATATGTTATAATGTTAATGAACAGCTATGTCAAAGAACAAATGGGAAACGCTAATTATTCATTAAATTCGGGGTGCGTGTAATGTCTTTTGATAAAAGTAAGATAAGAAATTTCAGTATAATAGCGCATATAGATCATGGAAAGTCAACTCTCGCAGACAGGATACTTGAACAAACTCAGTCTGTCGCAGTTCGTGATATGGAAGACCAGCTCCTTGACAATATGGAGCTTGAAAGAGAGAGAGGAATAACAATAAAGGCTCATGCCGTTACGCTTGTATATAAGGCTGATGACGGCGAGGAATATATATTTAACCTGATAGATACTCCCGGACATGTCGATTTTAACTATGAGGTGTCACGCTCATTGGCTGCGTGTGAGGGCGCAGTCCTTGTTGTAGATGCTTCTCAGGGAATAGAAGCTCAGACTCTTGCAAATACCTATCTTGCGCTCGATGCGGGTCTTGAAATAGTGCCTGTTATAAACAAGATAGACCTTCCGAGTGCCGACCCCGAAAGGATAAAGAATGAAATAGAGGATGTCATAGGACTTCCGGCTGATGACGCGCCGTGTATCTCCGCTAAGGTCGGAATAAATATACATGACGTTATGGAGCAGATAGTTAAAATAGTTCCGCCGCCGCAGGGAGATGACGATAATCCACTGCAGGCGCTCATATTCGATTCATACTATGACAGCTATAAGGGCGTTATTATATATATACGTGTAAAAGAGGGAAAGGTCAGTGTAGGCGATACTATAAGGCTTATGGCGACGGGAAAGGAATTCAATGTAGTTGAGTGCGGCTTTATGAGAGCGACCAGTCTTGAACCGGCTCAGTCGCTCTACGCCGGAGAGGTAGGCTATATAGCCGCTTCTATCAAGACGGTAAGCGATGCGAGAGTTGGCGATACGGTAACACTTGCGTCATCACCTGCCGAAAGCGCACTTCCGGGTTATCGCGCAGTACAGCCTATGGTGTTCTGCGGAATTTATCCCGCTGACGGAGCAAAATATCCCGACCTAAGAGATGCGCTTGAAAAGCTTGAACTCAATGATGCGGCGCTTTCCTTTGAGCCTGAAACATCTGTTGCCCTTGGCTTTGGATTCAGATGCGGTTTTCTCGGACTTCTTCATATGGAGATAATACAGGAGCGCCTTGAACGTGAATATAATCTTGACCTTATAACTACAGCGCCGAGTGTTATTTTCAGGATAACAAAGACTGACGGTACAGTTGAGATGATAGACAACCCTACGAACTATCCCGATCCTGCGCTCATAGCAAAGGCGGAGGAACCCGTAACGGATGCTCATATATATTCTCCGTCGGAATATGTAGGAAATATAATGGAGCTTTGTCAGGACAGACGAGGAGTATTCAAGGACATGAAGTATATTGACTCTGACAGAGTTGATATCCATTATATACTTCCGCTTGCCGAGATAGTTTATGACTTTTTCGATACGCTGAAATCAAGGACAAGAGGCTATGCTTCGTTTGACTATGAAGTATCGGGCTATGAGGAGTCAAAGCTCGTTAAGCTCGATATAATGCTGAACGGTGAAGTAGTCGATGCTCTTTCATTCATAATACATGCGGATAAGGCATATCCGAGAGCAAGAAAAATGGCTGAAAAGCTTAAAGAGAAGATACCGCGTCAGCTTTTTGAGGTGCCGATACAGGCATGTATAGGCGGAAAGATAATCGCAAGGGAAACCGTAAAGGCTATGCGAAAGGACGTTCTTGCAAAGTGCTACGGCGGCGATATCACGAGAAAGAAAAAGCTTCTTGAAAAACAGAAGGAGGGCAAAAAGCGTATGCGCCAGTTAGGTACTGTAGAAGTGCCGCAGGAGGCGTTTATGGCTGTACTGAAGCTCGATACGGAATAAGTGAGGATATTTATATGAAAACAGTTTTGCTGTATAATTTCAGCGGAGAAAGACTTACTCAGGTAAGAATGGCTGTAACTCTTGCAAGGGCAGGCTCGATTCTTATTGAAAAGGAAAATTTCTGTCAGACACTCGGATATCTTATAGGCGCAGAAGGCTATGAAAAGTGCCGTGATACTGTATGTGATGACTTTGATGAGGAGCTTCTTGTAATGTACGGCTTTGACAGCAAAGATATAGACACTCTTATAAAGGCGCTCAGAAAATGCGGCGCAGGCAGAGTGGCGCTCAAAGCTATAGTAACGCCTACAAATATAGACTGGAACGGCGCACAGCTTTACAAAGCCGTAAAAGAGGATCATGAAATGATGAATCGCGGCAAAAAATGATATTTAAACTTTTTAAAAATTGATCATTGAACATTGACATTAAGGAAAGAGATGTTATCTGTCGGGAAAAAATGGAAAAGATATATGAGATACTGAAAAAATACTATGGATATGACAGCTTTCGCAGCGGTCAGGAGGGCATAATAAAAAATATCATATCGGGAAGAGATGTTTCGGCTGTTATGCCTACAGGCGCAGGAAAATCTATATGCTATCAGATACCGGCACTTTATTTTGACGGTATAACGATAGTTATATCACCGCTTATTTCACTTATGCAGGATCAGGTGAGGACACTTATCTCAATGGGCGTAAGGGCGGCTTATCTCAACAGTTCGCTTACGCCTTCGCAGCTTTCAAGAGCAACCGAAAATGCTAAAACCGGTATGTACAAGATAATTTATGCTGCGCCCGAAAGACTCGAAAGCCCTGATTTCATAGATTTTGCATGTAATGCTAATATATCGATACTTGCGGTTGACGAGGCGCACTGCATCTCACAGTGGGGACATGATTTCCGTCCGAGCTATACACACATATCCGATTTTATAGACAAGCTGCCGAAAAGACCTGTAATTGCGGCTTTTACTGCGACTGCAACGGGGCTTGTAAAAAGAGATATAGTAAACGAGCTTCATTTGCGTGACCCTTATACAGTCACAACAGGCTTTGATAGGGAAAATCTTTTTTTCGGTGTTTATAAGCCTTTAGACAGAATGGCTTTCTTAATGGATTATGTTGCGGCGAATGAAAACAGCTCCGGAATAATATATTGCGGTACGAGAAAGACAGTTGACGAGATATCTATGATACTTGCAGATAACGGCTATTCCGCTTTGCCTTATCATGCCGGTATGAGTGATATTGACAGAACAAAAAATCAGGAAGAGTTCATATATGACAAAGCAAAAATAATAGTTGCTACAAATGCTTTCGGAATGGGTATAGACAAACCGAATGTGCGCTATGTACTTCACTATAACATGCCGAAAAATATCGAGGACTATTATCAGCAGGCCGGAAGAGCAGGCCGTGACGGCGACCCGGCTGAATGCATACTTCTCTACAGCGCAAGAGATGTAAAGCTGAATGAATATTTTATAGATAAAAGCGCAGAAAATGAGAATATCGACCCTGGACAGCTGAAAAAGTTTATTGAACTTGAAAGAGAAAAGCTGAAGCAAATGACGTTTTATTCGACATCAAAGACCGAGTGTCTGAGAAAGAGGATACTTAAATATTTCGGTGAGAGCTTCACTCCGCCGTGTAATAAATGCAGTGTTTGCCGCAAAGAATACGGTTCTGATTTTGTAAGCATATCTTTGAAAAGATATAAAAACGAACAATTGCTTATTATTGATGAGGCATTATTTGACAGGCTTTCTGCTTATCGCGCAAAGACTGCTCTGAGGCTTGGCATTCCTGCATATTCCGTATTCAATGACGCTGTTTTGAGAGAGCTTTCCGCAGTAAAGCCTATGACTATACCTGAGCTTTTGGGTATAAAGGGTATCGGTGAGGCTAAAATGAACCGTTACGGAAAGGATATAGTCGATATTATTACTGCTTATGAGAATGAAGCAGATTTTTGATGATACATATAGTATATATAAAAAATAATATACTTAAAGTATATTATACTATTTGGAAACATATATAATTTTTATACTTTCAGTATAAAGGACGGCGCTTATGACAAGAGAAACAGCAAAACGCAGGATAAAGGGCTTTCCCTTTAAACTTCAAAGTATCGCAAAAGAAGATATAGATGAACGCGCGTATGTAAGCGTTGAAACAGTGCCGCTTTTTGAGATGGAGGACGGCTATTATCAGATGACTGTCAACTATAAGATAAGGCTTGATGACGGTTATATCTACGGCAAGGCTTCTTGTATAGATGAGTTCGTAAAAATGCATGAAGCGGCGGCAAGAGGCGAGGTTTTTTCAATAATGTATCTTAAACGCTCAAGAATAATTATTGAGATAGAGGATCGTGATGATTGATATTACAAATCGTATTATTATACCAATAGTATATATAAACGTTATATAATATATCAAATAAAATATACTTAAAGTATAAAGAATGGAGGAAGATAAATGTCATACATTATGCAGACAAAAGGACTGACAAAAATATATTCAAACACAAAGGCAGTCGATAATGTTTCGATAACGCTTGAACCGGGGGATATATACGGCTTTGTTGGCAAGAACGGAGCAGGAAAGACCACATTTATCCGCATGATATTGGGACTTTCAAAAGCAAATGAGGGGAGCTTTGATTTCTTTGACGGTGAACCGCTCGAAACTGCAAAGAGAAAGATAGGAAGTCTTATTGAAACTCCTTCTATATACAAAAATATGAGTGCAAAGGATAATCTTCTTATGTACTGCACGATGCTGGACGTCGATAAGAAATGTATAGGGGAACTGCTTGAAACGGTAGGGCTTACCGATACGGGCAAGAAAAAAGCGGCTGATTTTTCGCTTGGAATGAAGCAGAGACTCGGCATAGCTATGGCGCTTGTCGGCGACCCTGAACTTCTTATACTTGACGAGCCTATAAACGGACTTGACCCAAAAGGCATAGTTGAGATGAGAGAGCTTCTTATTTCGCTGAAAAACAAGGGAAAGACTATTTTTGTATCAAGTCATTATCTTGGTGAGCTTGAAAAGATAGCGACGCGCTACGGCATCATAGCATCAGGCAGACTTGTCGAGGAGCTTACGAGAGAGGAGCTTTCAGAGAAGTGCGGAAGCCATACCGTAATAAAGACAAAGGATTCTGAGCAGGCACTCAAAGCCTTGAAAATAGTAAAGGATATCCTTAAAAATGATGATGTCTCTGTTGAAAAGCGCAGTGTCATAATAGGAAGCGTGGTAGAAGATGTCGGCGTGATAACCAATGAGCTTTTCAAGGCAGGCATAACGGTAAAGGGATTCAGCAACGATGATAACAGCGCTGAAGAATACTTTATAAAGAAAATGGAGGGATAAAAATGAGCGGTCTTTTAAAGTCGGATCTTTTAAAGCTCAGAAAGAGCGGCACATTCAGAGTATGTGTTATACTTTCCTTGCTTATCGGCGTATTTATCGCATTGATTTACTACTATGTATGGCGAAACGTAGGTTCAAGTGTAGAAGCGACTAAAGTAATGATGACGGCATTGGGCGCTGAGGAGGATGCTATAAAGGAAGCTCTTTCGGTTTTCCCCGAACCAAATGTTTTCGATTATATCAACACAATGCTTAGTGATGCAAATGCATTGTATATAAGTTCTGTTGCGGTATGTGTTTTTATAGCCTCGGAATATTCTATGGGAACTGTAAAAAATCCCATTTCGAGAGGCATAAAAAGAAGAAACATAATCGCATCAAAATTCATATCTGTAGCTATATCAATGATATGTATAATGGCGGCTTATGTAACAGGCGGAGCTATAACGAGCTTTTGCATTTTCGGATACAGCCCGTATCAAGGCGGCGGAAACATTCCGCTGGTACTTCTTACATACACATTGCTGTTTTTAGGTCTTGCGGCGTTCTACACGATGATATCGATAATTTCAAAAGGAACAGGCAGAGCGATAGCCGTTTCTATATTACTTCCAATGATAACTGAAGCAGTCATCGGAATGATAGCATACAGCTCACAGGATTATTCCGGAAATATATCAAAGCTCTGGATATTCAGAACTATACTGCTTTCGAGTGACATGTGCAAGAGCGGACAAGCATACATACCTATACTTGTCGCTTTCGGATATATGTTCATTTGCGGCACTGTTTCCTCTATGGTTTTCCGCAGACAAGAACTTAAATAAATTAATAATTATACTCGAATATAGAAACATTGAGCAAACTTGTAGCAGTGTCGGATTTTATAACAGCCTGATAATTCAACATCAGATATAAAGGAA
>ONVG01000170.1 GCA_900321195.1 uncultured Eubacteriales bacterium | reverse complement strand
TGAGGATGCTCGGAATATACGATATGTTTGAGGATGTAATGATATCCTCCGATGAGGGCTGCACAAAGCCCGATATAATGTTCTATAAGAAGATACTTGAAAAGCAAGGTCTCAGACCCGAAGAATCTATAATGATAGGAAACGACTGTATAACGGATATAAAAGGCTCATACGAAGCAGGTCTTGACTCGCTTTATCTTCATACGAATATATCGCCCGAAATAAAGGGCGAGCTGCTTGCAAAATATGTTATAATGAGCGGAAGTCTTGAAGAGGCAAGAAAGGCGCTTTTCCCGTCTGATGAATGACAGTATTTCTTAAAAGTCGGACTTTTGGCAAATAATACAGAAAGTACGGAAAGGGATGTTTTACTTTGAAGATCGTAATAGTAGGATGCGGAAAGATCGGTTCCGAGATAGTAAAAAGTCTCACCGAGGAAGATCATATAGTTACTGCTATAGACAATGACCAGTCGGTTATAGACGATCTGTCGAATATTTATGATGTAATGGGCGTCTGCGGAAACGGTACTGACTGTGATGTTCTTACGGAAGCAGGCGTTAAGGATGCGGAAATGTTCATTGCCGCAACATCTACAGATGAGCTTAATATGCTGAGCTGCTATCTTGCGAAGAAAATGGGCGCAAAGCACACTATCGCAAGAATAAGAAATCCCGAATATACTCTTAAAAGTCTGGGCTTTCTCCGTCAGCAGTTAGGACTTTCACTTGTCATAAATCCTGAGATGCTTGCCGCGCTGGAAATGTTCAATGTATTGAAGCTGCCGTCGGCAGTCAAGATAGAAACATTTTCTGTCAGAAATTTTGAAATAATCGAGCTTATACTAAAAGAAGGCTCTCAGCTTGCCGGCATAAAGCTTTATGAGCTGAGAAACAAGTTCAAGGCAAAATTCCTTATATGCGTGGTAAGACGAGGAAACAAGGTGTATATCCCTGACGGTAATTTCGTACTCAATGCAGGCGATAAGATAGGACTTACAGCAGAGCTGTCGGAGATACAGAAGCTCATGCGCGCTCTCGGTCTGGACAAAAAACAGGCTAAAAGTATAATGATACTCGGCGGCGGAAGAATAAGCTTTTATCTTTCAAAGATGCTTATATCGTCGGGAAACAGTGTAAAGATAATAGAGCGCAGCAATGATAAGTGCAGTGAGCTTTCTGATGCTCTCGACAAGGCAATGATAATACACGGTGACGGCGCACAGCAGGAGCTTTTGCTTGAAGAGGGCATCGAGTCTACGGATGCTTTTGTTTCCCTTACGGGAATGGACGAGGAAAACATACTTATCTCGATTTTTGCATCCGCTCAGGGCGTTCCTACAGTCATAACAAAGGTGAACAGGAACGAGCTTGCGGATATGGCGTCCAAGCTCGGACTCGACTGTGTTATCTCACCGAAGGAAATAGTTTCCGATGTGCTTGTACAGTATGCGAGAGCGCTTGAAAATTCAAGAGGAAGTAATGTTGAAACACTTTATAACATAATGGACGGTATGGCAGAGGTGCTGGAATTCAATGTAAGAGCTGATTTCGGCTATAAGGGGATAAAGCTCAGAGACCTTAAACTCAAGCCAAATATACTTGTTGCAGGCATCATCAGGGACAGAAAGCCTATCATACCGACAGGTGATGATGTCATAAATGCAAATGACAAGGTAATAATAGTGGCAGCAGACCAGCGCCTTAACGATCTTTCGGATATTATAAAGTAAAGAAAGGTATTGTACAATGAATCGCAGAATGATTTTTTACATGGTCGGAAATATCATAAAGCTTGAGGCGCTCATGCTGATACTTCCGCTGATAGTTTCGGTCTTCTATAATGAGATAAACTGTATAAACGCATTTTCGGCAAGTATAGTGGCGGCGACTGTCATAGGATTTTTGCTTACCATAATTTTTGACCCAAAGGATAACAAGGTCATATATGCACGAGAGGGCTTTATAATAGTAACTCTTGCATGGATATTCCTTTCTGTCATAGGAGCGCTGCCTTTTGTGATAACACAGGAGATACCTAACTTTTTTGACGCCGTGTTTGAAACGGTGAGCGGATTTACGACAACGGGAGCTTCTATACTTTCGGACGTCGAGTCGATGAGCAGGGGACTTCTTTTCTGGAGAAGCTTTACACACTGGCTGGGCGGCATGGGAGTGCTTGTGCTTATCATGGCGATAATCCCGACAGATTCAGGCAGAGCCATACACATACTCAGGGCTGAGATGGCAGGACCTGTTGTCGGAAAGATAGTCCCGAAAATAAAGGATACCGCAAAGATACTTTATATAATCTATCTCTCACTTACGATACTTGAAATGATATTCCTTCTTTTCGGCGGCATGACACTCTTTGAAAGCGCAGTGCATGCTCTCGGTACGGCAGGAACAGGCGGTTTTGGCATAAAGGGCGACTCGATAGCAAGCTATAATCCGTATCTGCAATGGGTAATAACTGTGTTTATGCTCATATTCGGAATAAACTTCAATCTTTTCTATCTTCTTATCATAAGAAAATTCAAGCTTGTGTTCACCAACCGTGAATTATGGGTATACGGCGGAATAGTTTTAGGCTCGGCGGCTGTTATAGCAGTCAGCATATATCCCTTATACAATAACATTTCGGATTCTGTCAGGCATTCGTTTTTCCAGGTAGCGTCCATAGTATCGACAACGGGATATTCAAGCGCAGACTTCGACCTCTGGCCCGACCTTGCAAGAAATATGATATTCATACTGTTCTTCTTCGGCGGCTGCGCGGGCTCTACGGCAGGCGGTCTGAAAATATCAAGGATAATGATACTTTTCAAGTCGATAGTAAAGGATATAAGGCGGCTCCTTCATCCGCGCTCTGTAGCGTCTGTCAAGTTAGAGGGCAAGCCCCTTGATAACGGTGTGCTTTACGGCGTTACAACATATTTTGCGCTGTATATAGTTATGATAGCCGTTACATTCCTCATGCTCTCATTCGAGCCGAACTTCGATTTTGAAGCAAATCTGACAGCCTCTGTTTCATGCTGCAACAATGTAGGCCCCGGACTCGGACTTGTAGGTCCGATGGCAGGCTACGGCGGATATTCAAACTTCTCTAAGCTCATCCTTACATTCGCAATGCTTTTGGGCAGGCTGGAGATATATCCCGTACTTCTTGCATTCTATCCGAAAACATGGACAAAAAAATAATCGGTCAATGCCGATACAAAGGAAAAAATATTTATGAGTAAGCTTACAGATATAAATTATGTTAAGGCCGTTCTTTCAAAGCACGGCTTTACCTTTTCAAAGGCTCTCGGTCAGAATTTTCTTATAAATCCGACTGTCTGTCCCAAAATGGCAGAGCTTTGCGGAGCTGATAAAAACACGGGAGTTATAGAGGTAGGCCCCGGCGCAGGAGTGCTGACAAACGAGCTTGCATATGCTGCCGGAAAGGTGGCGGCTATAGAGCTTGACAAGCGTTTGCTGCCCCTGAAGGAATTGTTCAAGCCCGCTACTTGGAGAGAAAATATCAAGTAATTTGTACTCTCCGTACAACCCTGGCGCTCCTGGAAATACTCGAAGTCCATTTTCAGGGGCGCTTTTTTAAAAAAGGAATTTAAAATGAAAGCTAACTACAAGATTTACCTCACCGCCCTGCTCG
>ONVG01000168.1 GCA_900321195.1 uncultured Eubacteriales bacterium | reverse complement strand
TTTCAAAGCACATGCAGAGTTCATCACTTTGCGCTCTCGGTCAGACAGCTCCGAACCCGATACTCTCTACAATGAAGTTCTTTAAGCAGGAGTATATCGACCATATCTATAACAAGACATGTGCTGCTGCTGTATGTAAGTCTCTTATCAGATATGAGATCATTCCTGACAAGTGTAAGGGCTGTACTCTCTGCGCAAGAAATTGTCCTGCAAGCGCTATCACAGGTACAGTCAGACAGCCCCATGTTATCGATACAAATAAGTGTATCAAGTGCGGCGTCTGCATGAACAACTGTAAGTTCAACGCAATTCATACTGTATAAGGAGGGAATACATTAATGGAAACTGTACATCTTAAGATAAATAATATTCCCGTGGAGGTTCCGAAGGGATATACAATATTGCAGGCTGCTAAAGAAGCTAATATCGAGATTCCTACACTTTGCTACCTTAAAGATATCAACTGTATAGGTGCATGCCGTGTATGTATGGTAGAGGCTAAGAACCGCAGGGGTCTCCTTGCAGCATGTGTTTATCCGGCAGAGGAAGGTCTTGAAGTATTCACAAATACACCTGCTGTAATCAAGTCAAGAAAGACAACTGTAGAGCTTTTGCTCTCAACTCACAGAAAAAAGTGCCTTTCATGCGTAAGGAACAATCATTGTGAGCTTCAGAAGCTTGCTCTTGAGCTTGGCGTTGATGAAGACAGATTTGCCGGCGAAGAGAAGAATTACGAGATCGATAATCTTTCACCCTATATCGTTCGTGACAACAATAAGTGCGTTAACTGTATGCGCTGCGTTGCTGCATGTAAGAATGTTCAGGGTATATCTGTAATAGGCGCTATCCAGCGCGGATTTGCAGCTCATATCGGCTCTGCATTCGACCTCAGCCTTAACGCTGCTCCCTGCGTAGGATGCGGTCAGTGCGTAGTAAGCTGTCCTGTAGGCGCTCTCACAGAAAAGAGCAACGAGGATAAGGTATGGGACGCTATCGCAGATCCTACAAAGAAGGTACTCTTCTTCACAGCTCCTTCAATAAAGGCTACTCTCGGCGAGAGCTTCGACATGCCGATAGGTACAAACGTAGAAGGCAAAATGGCTGCTGCTATCAAGCGCCTTGGCACTAACGTAACAGCATTCAACATGGACTTCACAGCTGACCTTACAATTATAGAAGAAGCTAATGAGCTTGTTGAGAGAATAAAGAACGGCGGAACTCTCCCGATGTTCACATCATGCTGCCCCGGCTGGGTAAAGTTTGTTGAGCATTATTATCCTGAGTTCATCCCGAACCTTTCAACATGTAAGTCACCGCAGGCTATGTTCGGCGCTGTACTTAAAGGCTACTACTGCGAGAAGAACAACCTTGATCCCAAGGATGTATTCGTTGTCAGCGTAATTCCTTGTACTGCAAAGAAGTTTGAGGTAACAAGACCGCAGCTCCGCTCAAATGAGAACTATGACGATGTTGACGTAGCACTCACAACAAGAGAGCTTGCAAGAATGATAAAGCGCGCAGCTATCGACTTTGAGAACCTTGCAGAAGAAGATTATGATGCACCGTTCAACAAGGCAACAGGCGGCGGCGTTATCTTCGGCGCAACAGGCGGCGTACTTGAAGCTGCACTCAGAACCGCTGCAAGAGCACTTGACGGCGACTTCAAGAAGGTAGACTTCGATGAAGTAAGAGGACCTGAGGAGATCAGAGAGGTAACATACGAGGTTGCAGGCGTTAAGATAAACGTTGCAGTTACATCAGGCCTTGCAAACGCAAGAAAGATACTTGAGAAGATCAAGAAGGGCGAAGCAAACTATCATATGGTAGAGATAATGGCATGTCCGGGCGGCTGCATCAACGGCGGCGGTCAGCCTACAAGAAGTGACAGCGTAAGCAACTATGTTGATTACAAGGCACTTCGCTCAAAGGCTCTCTATGATCAGGATAAGAACAGCGAGTTCAGAGTATGCGATGACAGCCCTGTTATCAAGATGATCTATGATGAGTACTTCGAGGCTCCCGGCAAGGAGAAGGCACATCATTATCTGCACACTTCCTATGTTGCAAGAGATAAGTACTATAAGTATTGATAAATTCTCTGAAAACATCATATAAATAAAAGCTCACGGCTATCCGGTACATCCGGATGGCCGTGAGCTTAGTTTTTGGCTATATATTTCTTTTTCTGTATGCGTCTATCTCGAAGCAGCAGCCGCTGCCAGCCCATGACACTATTTTGTAGCTGCCGTTTTCAAGCGTCAGGACGTTTGAGCCGACGCCGCTGCCTAAAAAGCATTCAAGAACACCGTTTATTTTCTTTACCGAAGGAACAAAAGTTTTCCCGCTCTTTTTTCGGACAAAGCCGAGCCTTTCAAAAAAGCGTTTTATATCGTCAGCCGAAAAGCTTGTTATGCCATAGTACTGAAATATCTCGACCGAGCTTTTTATAAGCGTAAAGCTTACGACATCGGAATAATCGACCATAGTATCGGGCGACTTATAGAGGTATTCAACCTCTTCAAAGTTTATTTTATCTGTCAGCTCCGGCATTATTTCAGTCCTTTCAGCGCGTCCGCTATCATATCCGGTTCACCGATAACGCCTGCAAGCACGATGGAATAAAGCCGCTGAGGATTTTTGTGGAATGTGCGCTTTACGGCGTTTGCTTCTGTGATATCGGGAACGAACAGTGTCAGCGACATAAGATCTCTCATACCGTCTGTTATGCGGAACGTGACATTATATCCGCCGCCGTCTGCCTTTTGTATCGTCACGGGATTTTCATTCTCTACCCTTCTTCTTTCCATAAGGCTCATGATAGAGCGAACAGCCTTTTGTCTTACAGAAAGCGAAAGATTTGTATTCAGCTGACGGGAAACCAGCTTTCCGTTTTGAGTTATTTTCAGACAGTCGTTTTTATCGCCGGTGTATTCGATATTTCCTGCTTCGATAAGCTCAGAGATCGCCGATATAGTTTCAAAATAGTTCGCAAGCGCATTTTCCTGAATTATCTCTACAAGATCATCTTTAAGAAAAGGCTTTTTGATATTGTCGAGCATAAAGCATATAAGTATGCCGATGTCCTCTTTGTTTCTGAGACCGCCCGGCTCAATGCCGTCCGTAAATACATTATAATCCATATCCCGACCTCCGATCATGTATATAAAAACATTATAACATAAATTTAATAAAAAACAACAGCATTTTTTTTAGTATTTATGTAAAAAAACGAAATAATAATTGCAATTATCTCTCTGTTATATTACAATATAAGTAACAATAAAAATACGGAGATGATCATGCATGTATAAAAACTATATTTTTGACCTTTACGGAACCCTTGTTGATATAAACACAAACGAGTATAAAAGAAGCCTGTGGAAAAACATGGCTCTGATATATTCGATGAACGGGGCATATTACAAGCCGACCGAGCTGAGAAAAAAGTTTGAGGAGTATATCAATGAGGAAAAGGCAGGAATACCAAAGGAAAAATATACGACAAATCCTGAGCCGCAGATAGAATACGTTTTTCAGAAGCTGTTCACATTCAAGGGAGTGGAATGTGACATGGAGAAGGCTGTTCTCACGGGAAAGACATTCAGGGCATTGTCGCTTACATATATAAAATTGTATGACGGAGTAAAGGAGCTTTTTGACGCAATAAGGGCACACGGCGGAAAGCCTTATCTTCTTTCAAACGCACAGCGCATTTTTACAGAGCCTGAGATGAGGATGCTCG
>ONVG01000160.1 GCA_900321195.1 uncultured Eubacteriales bacterium | reverse complement strand
CTGTTTATCCTGAGATTAGGCCTTGATGTGCTGTGACCGAAGTATTCAAATATCCGCTGACAATCGTTTTTATCAGGTACCGAAAGCGTAAAAATACTGTTTTCTCCTCCGCGCCTTGTCATTTTTACACGAAGCTCGACTATCGCACCCGTCATTGAAGATATTGTTTCGGAATAAAGCATAGCCGCAGGACGCGACTCGGTAGTATATGAAACAGCAGATGCGCTGAATGTTCTTGAAAAAAGCGCCATGCCGTATGCGGCGGCCTTTTTTTGCTCCGGACTTTTCATCGGCGCAGAACATATTTCCGCCTTTGTTTCCTTTGAAAAAGACATATTATCACCGTTAATCTTTTATAACATCTCTGTGGTGGACTATCGCCCTTTGTCCTGCTTCAAGTATATGCTTATAAAGCACACGGGTAAGCGTTACAGAACGGTGCTTTCCGCCTGTGCAGCCTACAGCTATAACAAGCTGACTTTTTCCCTCGTCAAGATAAAGCGGAAGTGAATAGTCAACAAGTGAAAGCATTCTCTCAACATATCCCTTTGTCTGATCGAATTTCATAACATAATCAAACACACATGCTTCAAGACCTGTATGGTGCTTGAGTTCGGGGATATAATAAGGATTCGGAAGACATCTCACATCAAAAACAAGATCAGCTTCTGACGGGATGCCGTATTTAAATCCGAATGAAAGACAGGTGATAGTCATGCCGAGAGCCGCATTTCCGAGAAAAAGCGCGGATATGCGCTCTCTTAGCTGTGTCGGTGAAAGAAGAGATGTATCTACTACATAGTCCGCCTTTGCCTTTACCTTTATGAGCAGACTTCTTTCCAGATGTACGGCTTTTTCGGTAGAACCTATGCATATATCGCTGAGAGGATGTTTTCTTCTCGTTTCCTTGAAGCGTCTTAAAAGAACATCATCCCTTGCATCAAGGAAAAGCAGCTTATATTCCTTTCCTGATGTTCTCAGAAGTTCAAGAGCATCAAGAAGCTCAACAAAAGCGTCTCCTGCTCTTACATCGGTGACAACAGCTATTTTTTTCATACGGTCATCTGCCGATTTTTCGCACAGATCATAGAAGATGGATAAAAGTGTCGGCGGCATATTATCCACACAATAATACCCTATATCCTCCATGTTTTTCATAGCCACTGATTTTCCCGCACCCGAAAGACCTGTAATAATTATAAACTCCATACTTTTCACCTGCACTAAAAATACATGTTACTGTCTGCCGATAAACTTTACCTCACAGCAAAGGTCAATGTTTTTCTTTTCTCTTACGACTGTCTTTATATATTCGATAAGCTTCAGAACATCCTCAGCCGTTGCATTATTGTCATTTACGATAAATCCCGAATGCTTCGGGCTGACATTTGCGCCCCCTATAGTATAGCCTTTAAGACCGCATTCATCTATCAGCGCTGCTGCATAACAGCCCTCCTGCTCGGGACGCTTGAAAACACTTCCTGCGCTGGGATGATTTATAGGCTGCTTTGCTTTGCGTCTGTCCATAAGCTCCTGCATTCTTTCGGTTATCATATCCTGAGATTTAGGCTCAAGCTTAAAGGTAGCGCTGAGTATGATATTATCCTTATCTGTAAATGCGCTGTGACGGTATGAAAAATCAAGATCAGCGCCTGAACAGACCTTTATATTTCCGTCCTTGTCCATATATTCCGCAGACACGACGACATCCTTTATTTCACCGTTATATGCTCCTGCGTTCATATATACCGCTCCGCCTACAGAACCGGGTATTCCCCATGCAAATTCAAGTCCGCCGAGCGACATATTCCTTGCAAATACGCAAAGTCTTGCAAGCGTAGAGCCTGCGCCGCAGCGGATAAGATTATTCTCACTGAGAGTTATCTCACTGAATTCTCCGCCGAGCTTTATTACAAGTCCCTCGATACCCTTATCGGAAACAAGTATATTAGAACCAAGACCGAGTATAAAATACGGCACATTATTTTCCCTGCACATTTTTATAACTCTTCTGAGGGCGGCTGTATTTCTTACTTCACAAAGGCAGTCTGCCGCTCCGCCTATACGAAAGCTCGTATGCTTATCCATAGGCTCATTGGGATATATTCTTGTATTCTCATTTTCAAGCTGATAATAAAAATTCTGTTCTGTCATAAGATCCTCTTTTCAATTTATTTATTGTTATTTCTCAGAATGAAATAGTCTTTACGCCGTCTTCCTCTTCATCTTCGGGATATTCAAGTCCAAGAAGCTGGAAAAGCTCTCTTGCGGCATTGTAGCCCATCTTTCTCTGACGGTTGTTCATAGCTGCGACCTCGATTATTACTGCAAGATTTCGGCCGGGCTTTACAGGTATGGTAAGTATCGGCACCTGATTGCCGAGTATCTCCGTCATCTCGTTTTTCATTCCCATACGGTCATATACCTTTTTGTTATCCCACAATTCAAGATTTATGACCATATCTATTTTTTCGCTCATCTTAACAGAGCCCATACCGAAAAGTCTTCTTGCGTTGATAATACCTATGCCTCGAAGCTCTATAAAATGACGTATATTTGCAGGCGACGAACCTATGAGCTGCTTGTTGGATATTCTTCTTATCTCAACAGCATCATCGGCTATAAGACGATGACCTCTTTTTACAAGCTCTATTGCCGTTTCACTCTTACCTACGCCGCTGTCACCGACAATAAGAAGTCCTTCACCGTAGACTTCAACAAGAACGCCGTGACGTGTTACTCTCGGTGCAAGCTCAGTGTTAAGAAGTGATACGAGAGAAGCCGAAAGAACAGAAGTAGTTTCTGCCGAGCGGAGTACAGGAACCTTATATTTTTCCGCCGCAGACATAAGCTCGCCATATGGGATTATATTTCTTGTAACTATGATAGCAGGCGGCTGCAAAGCGAAAAGTCTTTCTATAACATGGAATCTCTGTTCAGAGCTGAACTTGTTAAGATAGCTGTTTTCAGTATTTCCGAATATCATTATTCTTGAATTATCGAAAAAGTCAAGAAATCCGGTAAGCTCCAGACCCGGACGGGTTATATCCCTTGAAAATATTTTTATTTCCTCCGGTTCTTCCGGCATATAAGAAACTTCAAGATCTATTTCCTTGATTATCTTTGCTAATGTTACGGAAAACTTTATTTCCATATAAGCACCTCCGTTATTATTTTTTTACACTCAATATCAGATTCTGACTCAGACCTGTAAACTCATATATCAATTATATACTATTTTTTTCTTTTTTTAAAGTGTTTTATTATAAATTAACAAGAATTTATTAAAATATCTTTTTTAGCGGCAAAAATATATCCCCTTATCTCCTGAAGTGCTCAAAGAGATAAGGGGATACAAATATTTTTATAATTATTAAATGCAAAGCTGCGCTTTTATGCGGCTTTCAGATAAACGCATCAGTCCTCGTCAGGCTCATCGGGCATATCCCAGTTGTGATATACATTCTGAACGTCATCGTTATCGTCAAGGATGTCAAGGAGCTTCTGCATTTTTTCTGCTGCTTCCTCATCCTCTATCTTCGTGTATGTAGACGGTATCATAGATACGTCAGCCGATACGAATTCATAGCCCTTTCCTTCAAGAGCCTCCATTACCGTACCAAAATCGTCAGGCTCGGTGTATATCTCATATACATCTGCGGATTCTGACGAAAAGTCTGCCGCACCTGCTTCAAGTGCATCCTCCATTACCTTATCCTCGTCATATTCCGCAAGGACCGTAGCCCTCGTATGTTATCGACTCATAGTTGCTGCCGTCTGCGCTGCCTGCTGCCTTCTTTATTATACGCTCGATATTGTCATTAGGCACATTGTTTGCCTTTGCCTTTGCGATACACTCACGAAGCTTTGAGTTTGAAGAAGGGTCTGCGCCGCCGCCCTCACGAACTGCAACTGCAAGCTCTCTTCCTATCTTTGTAAATATTTTTGCTCTTGCGCCGTCTGTTTTTTCCTTCTTGCGCTTTATAGTACTCCATTTAGAATGTCCTGACATAAAATTCTTTCCTCCTGAATAAATTATCGCTTATATTCTATCACACAATGCACTTCAAATCAAGTATCACAGGCCTATTTTTACACATATTTGACGAATATTGAAAAAAGCTCTTGAAGTCTGCGGCGGCATGTGATATTATTTATCACGAATTATTTTTAAAGACAAAATAAAAAAGCACCGCCGTATAGCGATGCTTTTTTAAGCCCGGATCACTCTGAGAAGCCCGACTGGATAAGCTTGATAAGACTGTCAACAGCTGCTTCTTCGTCTGCACCGTCAGCCATTACCTTAATGGTAGTACCGCCAACGATACCGAGTGAAAGTACACCAAGAAGGCTCTTTGCGTTTACGCGGCGCTCTTCTTTTTCTACCCAGATAGAAGACTTGAATTCATTAGCCTTCTGGATGAAGAAAGTTGCAGGACGAGCGTGAAGTCCAACCTGGTTCTGTACCATTACGTCTTTCATGTACATAATATGATCCTCCTCGCAATAAAAATAACCCCAAAATATTGATTGCCACATCAAGAGTCTGTCGATACTCTTCTTCTTAATGTATGATATAATTATAACACAATTTTATCATTAATCAAGACCTTTAAAAAAATTAATCATTACGTTTAAAAAACTTTGTTTTTCTGTACGATTAAAAAAGTTATCACAAAGCCCTCTTTTGTGCATATTGCATTATTTGTTGAGAAATTTTAGTTTTCATAAGACAGAAAAGCCACTGTTTCGTGCCTGTTTTGTTCTGTTTTGTAAGGTTATACTATAGTTTTGTATTTTATTTCATTACGAAATACGTTTATTATTCTTATTAAGATTAATAAACGCATTTTTGTTTATTAATGATATTTATTTAGTTATATAATGAAAAAATTTTATCTAAAAAGTGTATAGACATCCTGCGTTTTTTGTAAAACAAAATCGGAGACGGCTAATAATTATACATTTAATCTCAAAAATATGCTTTAAACGCATTTTTTCACAGAAAATGCAACTGATTTATTTGCAAAATAAGAAAATAGATTTTTCTTTAAAATCAGAAAATACTAATAAAAACAACCTGTACCGACAAAATAATACTTATTATTGTAACCATAAAGTTGTACAAAGATAACATTCAATCCAAGCCGTTTTCATGCAAAAGCTTTCTGTCCTTTTCCGAAAGCTCAAGCTTTTCAAGCATATCCGGTCTGAGCCTTGCAGTTTCAAGAAGTGAATGCTCATACCGCCATTTTTCTATATTTGCATGATGACCGCTCATAAGTACCTCCGGCACCTCGATACCTCGCCATTCGTAAGGCTTTGTGTACTGCGGATATTCAAGCATTCCGCTGTAGTGGCTCTCGTCCTCAAAGCAGATATCCTCGGAAAGAACTCCCGGAAGCATCCTGCACACAGCGTCAGTCAGTATAAGCGCAGGCAGCTCTCCGCCCGTAAGAACGTAATCACCTACAGATATCTCCTCATCAACGTACATATCAAGTACTCTTTGGTCAACGCCCTCATAATGACCGCAAAGTATTGCTATGTTTTCAAGCTCTGAAAGCTCCCTGACTCTCTGCTGAGTAAGTACACGTCCCTTTGGTGACATATATATGAAATGCGGCTTTTTCCCCAGCTTTTCACAAAGAGACTCAAAGCAAAGCGCAATAGGCTCTGCTTTCATAAGCATTCCCATACCGCCGCCGTATGTCGTATCATCAACTCTCCTGTGCTTATCAAAAGCAAAATCCCTCAGCTGATGACAATTCAGCTCTACAGCGCCTTTTTTTCTTGCCCTGCCGATTATGCTTTCATCAAGCACCGTATCGCACATTTCAGGAAAGAGTGTTATTATATCAATCCTCATCTTCAAAGATCCCCTTGAGCGGTCTTATTTTTATTTCTCCGCCGTCAATATCCTTTTCGATAACAACATCGGGTATCACCGGTATGAGATATTCCTTTCCGTCCCTTGTTATCTGATAAACATCATTTGCTCCGGTTTTAAGCACGTCCGTTATTTCACCATAGCACTCGCCTGTATCAATATCTGTGACTTTCAATCCCAATAGATCCTGTATAAAATTCGTTCCCTTTGGAAGATGAGCGTCATCACGGTCTATGAACACTATCTTTCCTCTCAGAAGTTCTGCCTGCTCGACCTTTTCTATACCTTCAAAGCGTATAACGGCTATATTCTTATGTACTCTTGCCGAAACGACCTTCATTTTTGTACCGTCGGAATAATAAAGCGTTCTGAACCTGCAAAGAAACGCTGCACTGTCGCACCAGGGGTCTACTCTTACTTCGCCTTTAAGTCCCTGTGTACCTACTATTTTTCCTGCTTCTATATACTTCTTTTTCACTGTTACACCTCTCCTGTTTATGAAAAAACAATAAGGGAAACCTAAAAAGGCTTCCCCTGAAAAAATCAGTCTATTTCAACCTGTATCTTCTCATCGTTTCTTGCAGCAGCAGATCTCATAACGATACGTATAGCCTTTGCGATACGTCCCTGTCTGCCTATTACCCTGCCCATATCATCCTCTGCAACATGAAGATGATATACTGTAATGCCTTCATCGTTCTTTTCATCAACGGTAACATTTACAGCATCGGGGTTTTCTACAAGACCCTTTACTATTGCAGTGAGTAACTCTTTCATTTTTTCCTCCGAAGCGGTTTAT